>CAUWIH010000001.1:0-111233 GCA_963558795.1 uncultured Megamonas sp.
ATAAATGTTGAAGCAAGAGAATTTTCTCTTACCCCAACATTTATTATAGAACCGATTTTTAATGCAATAGCTTTTTGTGTATATTAATTTATTAGAAGAAAATTAAAATTAAAATTTTTAATAAAAAATTTGACAAATTGTTGTATTATAGTGATAATAGTAAAATATATAGTTTATTCAAATGTTTATATATTGTAAGGATCTGACAATAGTGATGGATAATATAATGAAAAATATATATTGGGCTGCTTTAAATTTAGTCCCAGGAATTGGTAGTAAAACACTTCGTCAGTTGTATAAATATTTTCAAAATGCTGAAGTAGTATGGAATATGCCTACTAAAGATTTAGTAGATAGTAAATGCTTACAAGGTAAAACATTGTCTGAATTAATAGAATTTAGACAGAAAATATCTATAGAAAAATTAGCCGAAAAATTAAAGTATTATAAAATTCATATTTGTACGGAATTAGATGAAAATTATCCTAAACAATTGAAAGCTATTTTTGATCCGCCGTTTATGTTTTATTATCAAGGTACATTACCTCAAACAGAAAAATGTATAGGGATAGTAGGTGCAAGAACACCGACTGTTTATGGTAAACAAATAGCACAAAAGATGGCAGAAGAATTGGTGCAATATGATTTTGTAGTAATAAGTGGAGCGGCTAGAGGCATAGATACAAAAGCACATGAAGGTGCTTTGACCAAGGGGAAAACCATTGCTGTTTTAGGTTGTGGTCTAGATATAGCTTATCCGCCAGAAAATAAACAATTATTACAAAAAATAGCACAAAATGGTGCTGTAATATCTGAATATCCTTTAGGAACATTACCTAAACCAGGAAATTTCCCAGCGAGAAATCGTATTATTACTGGATTATCTAAAGGAATTTTAGTAGTTGAAGCTGCTAAAAAAAGTGGTTCTTTAATTACTGCTGAATTTGCTTTGAGTGAAGGTAGAGATGTTTTTGCAGTGCCGGGTAATATTTACTCTGCTAAAAGTGAAGGTTGTCATAATTTAATAAAACAAGGGGCAAAATTAGTAACTAAAGTACAAGATATTATTGAAGAATATACTTTAATTGAAAAAAATAATAGTAAAATAGAACAAGACACACAACTAAGTTTAGAATATACTAAATCTATGACTGAAGATGAAAAATTAATTTATGAAAATTTATCGATGACTGAACCAAAATGTATTGATGAAATTATTTATGAATTAAGAATGAATGTGTCAAATATATCATTTGTATTATTACAGATGAAATTAAAAGGATTAGTAAAAGAAACCAGTCCAAATTTTTATATACGAGCAATCAGGGAGTGCTTTGAATGAAGAAAAAAACGCTTGTAGTAGTAGAATCACCAACAAAGGCTAAAACAATAGAAAAATATTTAGGCAATAAAAAGTATACGGTATTAGCTTCAATGGGACATCTTCGTGATTTGCCAAAAAGTCAATTTGGTATAGACGTAGAGAATGATTTTACACCTAAATATATTAATATTAGAGGTAAGGGAGATTTAATAAAATCCTTAAAAAAAGAAGCTAAAAAAGCAGAAAAAGTTTATTTGGCATCTGACCCTGACCGTGAAGGTGAAGCTATTGCTTGGCATTTAGCTTATATTTTAGGCATTGATGAACATGAAAAATGTAGAATAGTATTTAATGAAATAACAAAACCTGCTATTCAAGAAGCGGTAAAAAATCCAAAAGAAATCAATATTGATAGAGTAGATGCTCAACAGGCTAGACGAATGCTTGACCGTATTGTGGGCTATAAATTAAGTCCATTATTATGGAAAAAAATTCGTAAAGGATTAAGTGCAGGTCGAGTACAATCTGTAACTGTAAAATTAATTTGTGATCGAGAAAAAGAAATTCAAAAATTTGAATCTGAAGAATACTGGACAATTGATTTTAAATTTAAGAAAAAACCTCGTTCAAGTATGTTTGCTGCTGAACTTATTGCGATTGATGATAAAAAATTAATGATTTCAGCAAAAAAAGAAGAATTGAAAATTGCTTCGAAAAATCAAGCTGATGAATTATGTGAAGATGTAGAAAAAGTTACATTTAAAGTAGAAGAAATAAAAAAACGTCAACGTAGTCGTAAAGCCCCAGCGCCTTTTACAACAAGTAGTTTACAACAAGATGCCGCAAGAAAATTGGGATTTACTTCACGTAAAACAATGATGATTGCCCAGCAATTATATGAAGGTATCAGTTTAGGTAGAAAAGGGCCTACGGGTTTAATTACGTATATGCGTACTGATTCTACACGTATTTCTGAATTGGCATTAAATGAAGCCCGTACTTATATTGAAGAAAATTTTGGTAAAGAATATTTACCAGAAAAACCATATATTTATGCGGCTGGAAAAGCTGCTCAAGATGCTCATGAAGCAGTGCGTCCTACTAATATAGCACTTAGCCCAGCAACTATAGAGGATTATTTAAATAAAGATCAATTAAAACTTTATAAGTTGATTTGGCAACGATTCTTGGGTTGTCAAATGCTTCCTGCTAATTATGATGTAATGAGCGTAACTATGCGTGGAGGTAAATATTTAGCAAAATCAACTGGTTCTCAGTTGAAATTTGCAGGTTTTACTGCTGTTTATAATGATAGTGATAATAAAAAAGAAAAAGATGTAATTTTACCAGACCTTCAAGAAGGTGATGAATTAGCTTTACAAAAAATAGATTCATTACAACATTTTACAGAGCCACCAGCTCGATATAATGATGCGTCTTTGGTAAAAACATTAGAAGAACGTGGCATTGGTAGACCTAGTACGTATGCTCCGATTATTGAAACTATTTTAGCTCGTGGTTATGTAGTGCGTGCTGATAAAAAATTTGAACCTACAGATTTAGGCTTTGTAGTTGTAGATTTATTAGAAAAATATTTTAAAGATATTGTTGATGAAAAATTTACAGCTGATTTAGAAAATAAATTAGATGAAATTGCAGTGGGAAAAATTGAGAAAAATACTTTACTTGGTGAATTTTATGGCCCATTTGAAAAAACTTTAGAACATGCTGAAGAAGAAATTGGTGAAGTAGAAGTTCCAGATGAAGTATCTGATGTGCAATGTGAGCTTTGTGGACGTATGATGGTAATAAAACAAGGTAGATATGGTAAATTTTTAGCTTGCCCAGGTTTTCCAGAATGTAGAAATACAAAACCAATTTTAAAAGATACTGGAGTAAAATGTCCAAAATGTGGTGGTAAAATTATTGAACGCCGTACAAAAAGAGGCATTGTTTTTTATGGTTGTGAAAATTATCCACAATGTGATTATGTATCATGGGATATGCCACTTACAAGTACATGTAAAACATGTGGTTCATTCTTATTTAGACATCGTTTTAAAAATGGTAGAACTATTTTATATTGTAGTAATGATGAATGTGCTACACGTAAAGAGGATACACCTATTAATAAAGAAATAAATAAATTAAAAGAAAAAATAAAACAACAAACTGCTAAAAAATTGGCACAAATGGCGGAAACTACAGAAGAAAATGCTAAAGAAAATAATAGCAGTGAAAAAAATGTTGTTGAAAGTGAAAATTGATATATAAAAAATAAACAAAAAGTGATAAGTATAAATGAAAGGGGCGTTTGTGTGAAAAAAGTTATTATTGTAGGAGCAGGCATGGCTGGAAGTGAGGCTACTTGGCAAGTAGCTAACCGAGGTATAAAAGTAGATTTATATGAAATGCGACCAGAAAAATCTACACCTGCACATAAAACTGCAAAATTTGCTGAATTGGTATGTAGTAATTCTTTACGTGGAGCAGGATTAGAAAATGCAGTAGGTGTATTAAAAGAAGAAATGCGCCAACTAGGTTCTATTATTATGGAATCTGCAGACTATAACCGTGTACCAGCTGGGGGTGCTTTAGCTGTAGACAGAGAAGGATTTAGTCAATATATTACAGATAAAGTAAAAAATCATCCAAATGTTACGGTAATTAATCGAGAAATAGAAGAAATTCCGCAAGAAGAAAATGCTATTACAATTATTGCAAGTGGGCCGTTAACTTCAGAAACATTGGCAAAATCTATTGGGAATTTAACAGGTCAAGATTATTTTTATTTTTATGATGCAGCAGCCCCATTAATTAGCAAAGATTCTATAGATATGAGCAAAGCATATCGTGCTTCTCGTTATAATAAAGGGACAGCTGATTATATAAATTGTCCAATGAATAAAGAAGAATATGAAAAATTTTGGCAAGAATTAACTACAGCAGAACTTGCACCAATCAAAGAATTCGAAAAAGCAAAATTCTTTGAAGGTTGTATGCCTGTTGAAGAAATGGCTCGTCGAGGTGTAGATACACTACTTTATGGACCATTAAAACCAGTAGGATTAGATGATCCAAATACGGGAAAAAGACCACATGCAGTAGTACAACTTCGTCAAGATAATGCAGCAGATAGCCTCTATAATATAGTAGGTTTTCAAACACATTTGAAATGGCCAGAGCAAAAAAGAGTATTTGGTCTTATTCCAGGTCTTGAGAATGCTGAGTTTGTACGTTATGGTGTAATGCATAGAAATACTTTTATAAATTCACCAGAATTATTACGACCTACATTACAATATAAAGATAAAGATAATTTACTTTTTGCTGGACAAATGACCGGGGTTGAAGGTTATATTGAATCAGCGGCTTCTGGATTAGTAGCGGGGATAAATGCAGCTTATTTAGCAAAAGGTGAAAACCCAGTGATTTTCCCAGAAGAAACAGCACATGGCTCAATGTGCAAATATATTACCTCTGCAGTAGCAAAGCATTTTCAACCAATGAATGCTAATTTTGGATTAATGCCAAGTTTGGGCGAAAAAATTCGTGATAAAAAATTAAAAAAACAAAAAATAGCACATAGAGCATTAGAGTTTTTAACAAAATTTAAAGAAGATGTATTGAAATTATCTGAGAAAAACTGATAAGATGAATATAATCTATAAATGGAGATGATAATATGGATAGTTTTAAAGCGACCACAATTATAGCTGTAAAAAAAGATGGAAAAACTGCAATTGCAGGTGATGGACAAGTTACATTCGGACAGGCAGCTATTATGAAAGCTAATGCTAGAAAAGTACGTCGTTTATATAATAATAAAGTTTTGGCAGGTTTTGCAGGTTCTGTAGCAGATGCATTTACTTTATTTGAAAAATTTGAAGCAAAATTAGTTGAATATCATGGTAATTTAGCACGTGCAGCAGTAGAGCTTGCTAAAGATTGGCGTACAGATAGAGTACTTCGAAAATTAGAAGCATTATTACTTGTAGCAGATGAAAATACATTATTATTAATTTCAGGTAATGGTGAAGTTATTGAACCAGATGGTAGTGTAGCAGCTATTGGTTCTGGCGGATTTTATGCTTTATCTGCTGGTAGAGCTTTAGCTAAACATTCAGATTTAACAGCAGCACAAATTGCAAAAGAAGCACTTACTATAGCGGCTGATATTTGTGTATATACAAATCATAATATTATAGTTGAAGAATTAGATAAATAAAGGGGCTATTTTAATGAAATTGAATGAACAAATTCCTCGTCAAGTTGTTGAAGAATTAGATAAATATATCGTAGGTCAATCTCAAGCAAAACGTTCCGTAGCAATTGCACTTCGTAATAGATGGCGCAGTCGTCATCTTCCTGAAGAAATGAGAGATGAAATTATTCCTAAAAATATTTTAATGATTGGTTCTACAGGTGTTGGTAAAACTGAAATCGCTAGACGCTTAGCTAAATTAGTAAAAGCTCCGTTTGTAAAAGTTGAAGCAACTAAATTTACAGAAGTAGGCTATGTAGGTAGAGATGTAGAATCTATGGTTAGAGATTTAGCAGAATCTGCTGTACGTATGTTAAAACAAGAAAAATTAGAAGAAGTTCAAGATAAAGCAAAAGTAATGGCTGAAGAACGCATTTTAGATATTTATGTACCAGAACCAAAATCTAATGCAGTAAGTAATCCATTAAGTTCTATTTTTGGTGGAGCAGATAAAGAAGAAGAAACTCAAACTGTAGAACAACCAAAATATTCTGCTGGTCGTGAATGGTGTAGAAAACGTCTACAAAAAGGCGAATTAGAAAAAGATATTATTGAAATTGATGTAGAACCAAAATCTTCTCCAGTAATTGGTATGTTTGCAGGCTCTGGAATGGAAGATATGAGCAATAATATTCAAGATATGATTGGTAATTTAATGCCTAAAAAACGTAAAAAACGTAAAGTTACTGTAGCACAAGCTAGAGAAATTTTCACTAAAGAAGAAGCACAAAAATTATTAGATATGGAAGCTATTTCTCAAGAAGCAATTAAACTTGCAGAACGAAATGGTATCATTTTCTTAGATGAAATCGATAAAGTAGCAGTGAAAGGTTCTTCTTCTGGCCCAGATGTTTCTCGTGAAGGTGTACAGCGTGATATTTTACCTATCGTAGAAGGTTGCACTGTTAATACAAAATATGGACAAATGAAAACAGACCATATTTTATTTATTGCAGCAGGTGCTTTCCATATGGCAAAACCATCTGATTTAATTCCAGAATTACAAGGTCGTTTTCCTATTCGAGTGGAATTAACATCTTTAACAGAAGCAGATTTTAAACGCATTTTAACAGAACCAACAAATGCTCTTTTAAAACAATATAAAGCATTACTTGCTACAGAAGATGTTTCTATTGAATTTACAGAAGATGCAATTAGTCGTCTTGCACAAGTTGCTTGTGAAGTAAATGAACAAACTGAAAATATTGGTGCAAGAAGATTGCATACTATTATGGAAAAATTATTAGAAGATTTATCTTTTACAGCACCAGAATTAGAAGAAAAAAATGTAGTAATCGACGCCAAATATGTTGATGAAAAACTTGGTGGTATTATTAAAAATCGTGATTTGAGCCAGTTTATTTTATAATTGGAGGAATATTATACAAAATTCAAAAAAATGTAAAAATTTTTCTTTGAAATTGCGATTATATATGATAAAATAAAAAAAGGATAAGCTCAGCAGAAATATATTTTTCTGTGCAGGAAGGGGATAACAGATGGTAACATTACTTGAAAAAACAAGAAAAATAAATAAATTATTACAAAAAGCAGAAGTCGTAGAATATGATAGTATTTCCCGCGTGCTTAGCAATGTTATTGAAGCAAATGTATATATTGTTAGTAAAACAGGCAAAATTTTCGGTTATGCATTCCGTGATGATTTTGAATGTGATACTATTATAGATAGAATTGTAAGCCAAGGCGAATTTCCAAAACACTATGTTAATTGGTTATTAAAAATGGATAGTACATCTTCTAACATTCAACAAAAAGAAACTTGTGCTTTCTTTGATAAAGCTGAATGCTCTGTAGAAGGCAAAATTACTACAATTGTGCCTATTTATGGTGTGGGTGAAAGAATTGGTACTTTAGTATTAGCTAAATTCAATGAAGACTTTGATGATGATGATTTATTGTTAGCTGAATATGGTGCAACTGTTGTTGGTATGGAAATTTTACGTGATAATTCTCAAAAAATTGAAGTTGAAGCACGTAAAAAAGCTACTGTACAAATTGCCTTAGCAACACTTTCTTATTCTGAAATTGAAGCAGCTGTGAATATTTTAAGTGAATTAAATGGTACAGAAGGTTTACTTGTAGCATCTAAAATTGCTGACCGTGTAGGTATCACTCGTTCTGTAATCGTAAATGCTCTTCGCAAATTTGAATCTGCAGGTGTTATTGAATCTAAATCTCTTGGTATGAAAGGTACTTATATCAGAGTATTGAATGAACACTTATTAGATGAAATTCAAAAACTTAAAAGATAATAGTAAATAATTTGATTTTTATTTGATGACAGAGAAATAAATGCAGTAATAAATATTCGAAACGAAGAACTAAGAATATTAAGCATAACTTAAATAACATATATAAAAACCGTAGAAAACCTAGAAAATGAGTTCTAGTTAGAGAGTTGTTACTAGAAAACCTGCGATTTTAGTCGTGAAAGGTTTAGAAACTGATATATAACTATATTGGTAGAAACAGTAAAAGCAAATGAATAAATTAAAAAGAAAGAACGATGTTGTTATATCGTTCTTTTTTTATACGTTTATAAAATAAATATTTATTGTATTTATAAAAAAATTATGCTATAATGCTTAACGGTGTAAAAAACGCACACATTCCGATTTTGTACTGTGCCTTTATTAGATATACCTTGTTGGTACGCTAAGAAGAATATTTAAAAAGGTTGAAACAAAGCTAAAGAATGTGGAGGAAAAAAATAACAGGAGGTGCACCATCATGGCAGTTATTTCCATGAAACAATTATTAGAAGCAGGCGTTCACTTTGGTCATCAGACTAGACGTTGGAACCCAAAAATGGCTCCATACATTTTTACAGAACGCAATGGTATTTACATTATCGATTTACAGAAAACTGTAAAAAAAGTTGACGAAGCTTACGATTTCTTACGTAGCGTAGCTGAAGAAGGCAAAAGCATTCTTTTCGTTGGTACTAAAAAACAAGCTCAAGAAGCTGTTAAAGAAGAAGCTTTAAAATCCGGCATGTTCTATGTAAATGAAAGATGGCTTGGTGGTATGATGACTAACTTCGCTACTATCCGTAAAAGCATCAATCGTTTAAAAGAACTTGAAGCTATGGAAGAAGATGGAACATTTGAAGTTCTTAGCAAAAAAGAAGTTCTTTCTTTAAAACGTGAACAAGAAAAACTTGAAAAATCCCTCGGCGGTATTAAAGACATGGAAAAATTACCAGGCGCTTTATTCATCGTTGACCCACGTAAAGAAAGAATCGCTGTAGCTGAAGCTAAAAAACTTAATATTCCAATCGTTGCAATCGTTGATACAAACTGCGATCCAGATGAAATTGACTATGTAATTCCTGGTAACGATGACGCTATCCGTGCTGTTAAACTTTTAACTTCCCGTATGGCTGATGCTGTTATCGAAGGACGTCAAGGTGAAGCTGGCGAAGCTGAAGTAGCAGAAGAAGTTGCTACTGAAGATGCTGAATAATTTTTAGCGGAATCTTAAATTTATATAACAATTAAAAAAGGTGAGGGTATATCCCTTGCCTTTTATTGACTAAGGAGGAAATATTAATGGCTATTACTGCAGCATTAGTAAAAGAATTACGTGAAAAAACTGGTGCAGGTATGATGGACTGCAAAAAAGCTCTTTCTGCAACTGACGGTGATATGGAAAAAGCAATTGACTTTTTAAGAGAAAAAGGTCTTGCTTCCGCAGCTAAAAAAGCTGGTCGTGTAGCAGCTGAAGGTGTAGTAACATCCTATATTCATGCTGGTGGACGTATCGGTGTATTAGTAGAAGTTAACTGTGAAACAGACTTCGTTGCTGGTACTCCTGAATTCCAAGATTTTGCACGTGATATCGCTATGCAGATTGCTGCTGCAAACCCAACTTGCGTACGTCGTGAAGAAGTAGATGCAGCTGCTATTGAACATGAACGTCAAGTTCTTCGTGAACAAGCTCTTAACGAAGGCAAACCTGAAAAAATCGTTGAAAGAATGGTAGAAGGTCGCCTTGAAAAATATTATAAAGAAGTATGTCTTTTAGATCAGCCATACATTAAAGATCCAGATGTTACAATTGCTGACCTTGTAAAAGGTAAAATTGCTAAAATCGGTGAAAATATCTCCATTCGTCGTTTCGTAAGATATCAACTTGGTGAAGGTATTGAAAAGAAAGCTGATAACTTTGTAGAAGAAGTTATGGCAGCTGTTAAATAATTTCATAAGTTTTATTATGATAACAAAGAGAGAACACCTAGGTGTTCTCTTTTTTATAGTAAAAATTCAGTAAAAGAAAATAGAATTATTTAGCATAGAAAAAAGTTATAATGTCTACCGTTTATTATAGATATATGATAAAATAAGAAAAGATATTATGAGACTTTCAAAATAAAAATTTTTGATGGAGGTTTTATTGTGGCTGATATTAAATATAAACGTATAGTTTTTAAATTAAGTGGTGAATCTTTAGCAGGAAAACAAGGTTTTGGTATTAATCCAGAAGTTGTAGAATCAATTGCTAAACAAATAAAAAAAGTACGCGAAAATGGTATTGAAGTAGCTGTAGTTGTAGGTGGCGGAAATATATGGCGTGGTCTTGCTGGTAGCAATAAAGGTATGGATAGAGCAACAGCTGATTACATGGGAATGCTTGCAACTGTAATGAACGCTTTAGCACTTCAAGATGCTTTAGAAGGCATGGGCGTAGATAGTAGAGTACAATCTGCTATTGAAATGCGTCAAGTAGCAGAACCATATATTCGCAGAAAAGCTATTCGTCATTTAGAAAAAGGTAGAGTAGTTATTTTCGGTGCAGGAACAGGAAATCCATATTTCTCTACTGATACAACAGCTGCTCTTCGTGCTGCTGAAATTGAAGCAGAAGTAATCTTAATGGGTAAAAAGAATACAGATGGCGTTTATGATTCTGATCCAAATAAAAATCCAGAAGCTAAAAAATTCGATACTCTTGAATATTTAGAAGTTTTAAATCGTGGACTTGCTGTAATGGATTCTACAGCAACTAGTCTTTGCATGGACAATAAAATTCCTTTAGTGGTATTCAATATTGATGATCATGAAAATATTGTAAAAGCTGCTTTAGGCGAAAATATAGGAACTACTGTTGGAGGTAATATTTAATGGTAAAAGAAGTTATTGCAAATAATGAAGAGCGTATGAAAAAAACACTTAGTGCTGCAAAAGTAGAATTTGCTTCACTTCGTGCAGGTAGAGCGACTCCTGCATTATTAGATAAAGTAATGGTAGAATATTATGGTTCACTTGTGCCTGTAAACCAAGTAGGTAATATTTCTGTACCAGAACCACGCATGATTTTAATTCAACCATGGGAAAAACCTATGCTTCATGAAATTGAAAAAGCAATTACTAGATCTGACCTTGGTCTTAGCCCAAATAACGATGGTACTGTAATTCGTTTAAATATTCCACAGCTTACAGAAGAGCGTCGTACAGACCTTGTAAAAACATTAAATAAACGTGCAGAAGAATCCAAAGTATCTATTCGTAATATTCGTCGTGATACTAATGAAGCTATTAAAAAATTAGAAAAAGCAAAATCTATTACTGAAGATGATGCAAAAAAAGCTCAAGAAGATGTACAAAAAATTGTAGATAAATATATCAAACAAATTGATGAAGCTAGAGCTGAAAAAGAAAAAGAAATAATGGAAGTTTAATTATGGAGTATTTAGGATTACCAGCTGTAGAGGCTATCGAAAGATTGAATGCTAGAAATATAAAGTTTAAAATGAATTATACTGTACCACTGAAGGGGTATTTTAAAGTAGATACAGATGCTTTATATATTGTTAGAGAAAAGATTTTAGATGGTGGTATTATTGAACTTACAGCTGCTGCTAAAATGCGAAAGGAGGTGTAAAGATGGCTTATAAAATTACTGACGATTGCATTTCTTGCGGTGCTTGTGCAGGCACTTGCCCAGTAGGTGCTATTTCTGAAGGCGAAAACCATTACGAAATTGATGCAGATATGTGTGTTGAATGTGGTGCATGTCAAGCTGGTTGCCCAGCTGGTGCTATTGAAGCATAATTAGGCTTTATAGTAAATCGCACTGAAAAAGCCCCTCTTATCGTATGGATATAAAGAGGGGCTTATTTCTTATATTTTATGTAGGAGGAGCTTTAAAAGTATGCTCAAAAAAATATTTTCTTATAAACAAGAAAAGCAAGATATTTCTATAGAACAACAATTAGATTTAACAAGATTGCCACAACATATTGGCATTATCATGGATGGAAATGGGCGTTGGGCTACTGGAAAAGGTTTAATTAGAACTTCTGGACATAAAGCCGGAGTAAATACATTAAAAAAAATTCTTAAAACTTGTATAAAATATAATATCCCAATATTAACAGTATATGCTTTTTCTACAGAAAATTGGAAAAGACCAGTTACTGAAGTAGATTTTTTAATGAAGCTATTTTCTAGCTTTTTAGCTGAACAAATTGATGAAATGTGTGAAGATAACGTACGTATTCACTTTATCGGTAGAGTTGATGAGTTACCAGGTAATTTGCCAAAAGAGTTACATGAAGCAGAAGAACGTACTAAAGATAATACAGGTGTATGTTTTAATGTTGCTGTGAATTATGGTGGTAGAGATGAATTAGTAACTGCAATAAGAAATATAGCTACTAAAGTAAAAAATGATGAATTGGCTATAGAAGACATAGACGATAAAGTAATCGACGATAATTTATATACTAAAAATTTACCACCAGTAGATTTAATGATTAGAACAAGTGGCGATATACGTTTAAGCAATTTCTTACTTTGGCAATCAGCTTATGCTGAATTTTGGTTTACTAAAACTAATTGGCCAGATTTTTCAGATAAAGAATTTTTAAAAGCTATTGTAGATTTTCAAAAAAGAGATAGACGTTTTGGTGGACTTAGTAAAAATGACAAAAAATAATTAATTTTAGGGCGGTGGAGGTTTTGCTAACACGAATTATCAGTGGTATTATTGGTATGATAATAGCCACCGGTGTAATTCAAATGGGTGGAACAGTATTTGTTGGAGTTTCATTGTTATTAGCTTGTCTTGCTTGGCGAGAATATGTAAATGCTTTTAAGCACAAAGAGTATAATATACCTTTATTTTGGGGTATATTTATGATTGCGTTTATTATTTTAAGTGGATATTTGATGCAAAATGTAATGTTTGGCATTATAGTTGCCATTTTTGTATCATTTATGAATACAATTTTTAATCATAAAAATTTCTCGATAATAGATGCGATTATTACTTTAGCGGGAACAGTATATATAGCAGTTCCATTTTATCATTTAGTAATGTTACGTATTATTGAAGATAATGTAATTTTAGCGTCAAATAGTATCTTGGGAGATTTTTCGGTGGGCTGTATTTTAATATGGTTAACATTTATTGGTACATGGGCTAGTGATAGCTTTGCTTATTTTGTTGGTTGTAGTATAGGTAAACATCGTTTATGTCCAGAAATTAGTCCCAAAAAGAGTATTGAAGGGTTTGTTGGTGGAATAATTGGTGCGATGCTTTGCGTAGGTGCTTTGGGAAGTTATTTTAATTTTGATTTAGTTATCATGTTAATAATGGGAGCACTTATTGCTATTATTGGTACTTTTGGTGATTTAGTGGAATCTTGTATTAAACGCTATGTAGGTATTAAAGATTCAGGCACGTTAATTCCAGGTCATGGTGGTGTATTAGATAGATTTGATAGTTTATTATTTACAGCACCGCTTGTTTATTATATAGCTATATTTTTGTTAGTTAGATAATAAGATATTCAGAGTAAAGGAATGTAATATAATGAAAAAAATTGCAGTCTTAGGTTCAACTGGTTCTATTGGAACACAGACTTTAGATGTAGTGAGAAATCATAATGAGTTTTTGAAAGTTGAAGTTTTAGCAGCAAATAGTAATGATGAATTGTTAGAAGCACAAATTAAAGAATTTTGTCCTAGTATAGCAATTTTGAATGATAAAAATGCTTATGAACGTTTAAAAGCACGTTATATAGGTAAGACAAAGCTTTATTATGGTGAAGAAGGCTTAATTGAAGGTGCGACTACTGATAAAATAGATACAGTAGTGACATCTTTAATGGGTTTTGCAGGTCTTCGCCCAACAATGAAAGCCATTGAAGCTGGTAAAAACATTGCATTAGCCAATAAAGAAACTTTAGTTGTAGCTGGCGATTTGGTAATGCAAAAAGCTCGTGAAAAAAATATAGAAATTATGCCAATTGATAGTGAACATGGTGCGTTATTTCAATGTTTACAGGGTGAAGATATAACAAAAGTAGATAAACTTTTACTTACTGCATCTGGTGGACCTTTTAGAGGAAAACATAAAGAAGATTTAGCAAAAGTATCAGTAAAACAATGTTTAAATCATCCTACATGGAAAATGGGAAGAAAAATTACTATTGATAGTGCGTCATTAATGAATAAAGGTTTAGAAGTTATTGAAGCAAAACAATTATATAATATAGATTATGATAAAATTCAAGTTGTAGTACATCCACAGAGTATAGTACATTCAATGGTACAATATGTAGATGGTTCAGTAATTGCACAATTAGGTTCAACGGATATGCGTTTACCTATTCAGTATGCATTAACTTATCCAGAACGTATGATTTGTCCTGCAGAAAAATTAGATTTTTGGCAAATGCAGAATTTGACTTTTGAAAAACCAGATACAGATACTTTTAAAGGTTTAGCCTTAGCTTATGAAGCTGGTAAAATTGGTGGCTCAATGCCATGCGTAATGAATGCAGCTAATGAAATTGCAGTAGAAGCCTTTTTAAATGAACAAATTAGCTTTTTAGATATATATAATGTAATTGAAGAAGCTATGCAATCTCATGTAACTTTAGTTGACCCAGAACTTGAAGATTTATTTGAAATTGATAGCCAAGTTCGTCAGCAAACAAGGGAGAGGATTAAATGTTAATTAGTACGGTTTCTATTGTGTTTGTTTTTGGGTTATTAGTACTTGTGCATGAATTTGGACATTTTATTAGTGCGAAAAAAACAGGCATGCGTGTAGATGAATTTGCTATAGGATTTGGCCCTAAAATATGGAGTATGCAAAAAGGTGAAACATTATATTCTATTCGTGCTATTCCACTTGGTGGTTTTAATCGAATCGCTGGTATGGAAAAAGGTATGGATGAAGATGCAGGACAAAGAGCATATTGGGCTCGTCCTGTGTGGGCAAGAATGATAGTAATATTAGCTGGTTCAGTAATGAATTTTATATTGCCATTTTTGATTTTTGCTGGAGTATTTTTCTTTAGTGGAATACAAACTCCGTCAAATGAGCCAGTTATTGGTCAAGTTGTTTCTGGAGAAGCAGCAAGTCAAGCTGGCTTAAAAACTGGTGATAAAATTTTAAAAGTAAATGGTGAAGAAGTTACTTCCTGGACAAATTTTGTGCAAAAAGTACAAAATGCAGATGGTAAAATTTTAAAAGTAGATTTTATTCGCGATAATGAACCAATGGCTACATCAGTAGTGCCAAAATATGATGAACAAGCTAAACGTGCATTAATTGGTGTAACAGCACCGATGAATGTGAAGAAAGTAAGTTTTATTGATTCGATAACTTTAGCGTTTACTACAGTAATTAGTATTGTTTATCAAATGTATAGTGGACTTATTGGTATGATAACAGGTACAGTATCAGCTGAATTATCTGGACCAGTAGGTGTGGCTCAAATGACAAGTCAAGCAGCACATTTGGGATTAGTTCCATTATTACAATTTGCTGCATTATTGAGCTTAAATTTAGGGATAATAAACTTATTACCTATACCAGCATTAGATGGCGGTCATTTTGTAGTGTTATTAGTAGAAGCTATTCGTGGTAAAGCTATTGAGGCTAAATATGTACGTGTAGTGCAAATGGCAGGTATAATTTTATTATTATCTTTGATGTTTTTTGCAACTGCACAAGATGTAAGTAGATTGTTTGGCTAATAAATACAACATAAAAAGGTGTTGGATATAATGATAAAAAGAAAAAATACACGTCAAATCAGTATCGGAAATGTAAAAATTGGCGGTGGAGCACCAATTTCAGTACAATCAATGACAAATACGAAAACGACTGATACAAAGAAAACAGTAGAGCAAATAAATGCTTTAGTACAAGCTGGTTGCGATATTGTACGTTTAGCAATGCCGGATATGGAGGCTGCGGAAAATATTTATAATATTAAAAGTCAAGTAAATGTTCCATTAGTTGCAGATATTCATTTTGATTATCGTTTAGCATTGAAGGCTATTGAACAAGGTATTGATGCTTTACGTATAAATCCAGGGAATATTGGTAGTAAAGATAAAGTACAAGCTGTTGTCAATGCAGCTAAAGCAAAACATATACCTATTCGTATTGGTGTAAATGCAGGTTCATTAGATAAAAAATTATTAGCAAAATATGGTAAAGTAACGCCAGAGGCTTTAGTAGAAAGTGCATTAGAACATGTAAAAATCTTAGAAGAATTGGATTTTCATGATATAAAAATTTCATTAAAAGCACATGATGTACCACTTACATTAGATGCTTATCGTTTAATGAGTGAAACAGTAGATTATCCACTACATTTAGGTATTACGGAAGCTGGCACAGTTAATACTGGAATTATAAAATCTGCTGTAGGTATTGGTGCTTTACTTGCCGAAGGAATTGGCGATACTTTTAGAATTTCACTTACAGGTGACCCTGTGAATGAAGTGAAAGTGGCCAATGAAATTTTAAAAGCTTTAGGCTTGAAAGAATATGGACCTACATTGATATCTTGTCCTACTTGTGGTCGTTGTAATATAGACTTACCAAGTATTGCTGAAAAAGTAGAAAAAAGATTAGTGGGTATAACTAAACCAATAAAAGTCGCTGTTATGGGGTGTGTAGTAAATGGACCTGGAGAAGCACGTGATGCAGATATTGGCATTGCTGGCGGAAAAGGTGAAGGTTTGGTTTTTAGAAAAGGTGAAGTAATTAATAAAGTACCAGAAGATAAATTAGTAGATGCTTTATTTGAAGAGTTAGATAAACTCATAAAATAATAAAAATGCACATCAAGGAAATAGCTTTGATGTGCATTTTTGCATATATATAAGGAAATTTAATTATTTTAGTTGTTATTTTTAACTTTTTGTAGCAAAAAAGCAAGCGCCTTTATAGGTTAAGGTAGTATCAGGAAAAGATTTTATTTTTTTTACACTGCTTGTAGTAGCAAATCCTGTAACACCTGTATTTTTTAAATGTTTTAAAGCATCAATAGGTGTATTGAAATTAAGTTTATATTCGTATTCTTGTGAGTGAATACAAGTATAATATTTTTTTAAAATGAATAAAATATCATTATGAGAAAGATATTTTAAAGAAACGTTAAAATGATTAGTAATTTCATAAAGATTATCTTGAATATAAATGGAGAATGCTAAGTTTTTGCTATGGTTAGATAATTTATAGATTAATTTTTCGAAATCATTAATCCATTGAAAGACAGAACTAGAAACAATAATATCGGTATCAGGGATAGATAACTCTTCAATATTTCCTTGGAGAAATTCTGTATAGCAAATATCATCTAAATGGGCTTTAGAATTATAAATATCATTTAATATAATAATGGAAGGGCTATAAGTATTTAAAAATAATTGTGTAAAAATGCCAGTACCACAGCCAATTTCTAAGACACTATTATATGAACCAGCGTTATGTTTTTTTAAAATATCTAGTAAGTTTTGAGCCAATTTTTTTTGCACAAGTGCATTTTCGTTGTAAGTATTAAATTTATGATTAAAATTCATTTGGTTGCGCCTCCCAAAGGTCCTGCCAAGAAGTAATTTTATGCCAAATATAATGACCGCAAGTCAAATTTATTATAGGCACATTATTTTTCTTGAAATATAATTGTTGTTTGGCGGTAGGAATAATTTTATCATTAGTGGCAACAATAGCTTTAGTAAAAAGGTTTGGTAAATTATCAGTATAATTATCTTTAAAATATTGTAGTTCATTTAATATATCATTAAAATTTTTTTTAGGAGGTTGGAAATTTTCATCAATAGCCATATTATTATAAAATTTTAATAAATTTTCAGGTGTAAGAGTATTTAAGGTGAGATTTAGTATTTTAGGATGAATGCCGTATTTGCCAATAGTATTACTATGTCCATTAATAGCGATGATTTGTGTGCAAGTTAATGGGTTTTTTAGTAAATATTTAGTTAAGTAATAACAGCCAAAAGACCAACTAATAGCCATAATTTCGTCATAAGTATCAAGTGGAAAATTGATTTCATAAGGAAAGTTTATGATTTTTAATTCAAAATTATCCGGTATAGCTAGATTTTTAAAATTTGATTGATCCATGCCCCAACCATTGAAAAATAAGATACAATTCATAAATATTACCTCGAATAAATTTTTATTAAATTGTGTTAATGTTAACTTTGAAAATAATTATGGTTAACATTTTACAGTGAGTTATATCAAAAGTCAATAGCAGTATATTTGCTGGATAATATAAAATCCTATTGCCAAAATACTTTTTATAGTATATATTTATTTTAGCTATTTACCAAAATTTTACATAATAGTAAATTTTATATAAGAAAAAAAGAAGGGACGGTTAAATTTGTTAAATAAAGGATTTTTAGGCAAAATAACAAATTATTTGCAAAGAGTTTTTGATGAACATTTTATGTTTATTTTAACTTTATTTATAATTAATAGTGTAACTACAGCGTGGTCTCTTTTTGCTGAGGATAAAGCTGAAGTAGCAATAGGATATATTTTTTCAGTATGGTTAGGTTCTTTTTTAATAACTTGCATTATTGATTTATTACCAAAAAGATTTTTGCAAAAAATAGTAAAAATAATATTATTAATACCTATTGGTATAGTGTTTATTGGTGAGTTTTTTACCATGTATTGTTATAAAGCTTTAATTGGTACAGGTATTATTAATTCTGCTTTAGAAACTAATATGCGTGAAGCTACAGAATTTTTATCTATGTATGTGGGTTTTTCAGGATTATTTACAATTGTAGCAATAATTGTAGCCGGAGTTTTATTATATAAATATAATCCGTTCAAAAAAATAAATATAAGTTATAATACTAAGACAAAATTGGTTAGCGTCTTAGTGGTGGCAAGTTTATTTTATACAATAAGAATGTTTGCGGTATATACTGATTTTATTTGGGACGATAAGGTGTTACCAATACAGAGAGTATATGCATCTACATCTGTTGCGGTGAAGAATATGCAAGCATATAAAGAGTTATCATCACAGGTAAATAGTAAGGTAGAACTTACAGAAAATAAGAGTGAAATAAAAAATATAGTATTTATTTTGGGTGAATCTACAAATAGAAATCATATGCATTTGTATGGATATTATTTACCAAATACGCCAAACCTTGATGAATTAAATCAAAAAGGTGAATTAAGTGTTTTTCGTGATGTAGTAAGTCCACATTCAACGACGATTGCTGTTTTGAGTAAATTATTTACTTTTTGCGATCATGAATCAGATAAGGAATGGTATAACTATAATAATTTAATTGATGTAATGAATGCAGCTGGTTATAAAACACATTGGCTTTCTAATCAAGAAACTTCTGGTGTTTGGGGTAATGTGGCACAAATTTATGCAGCACATAGTACTGTAAGTGCATTTACACGTATTCGTGATTCTCGTGAGGATTATGGTATTGTAGATGGTGAATTATTCCCACTTATTGATGATGCTATTGCCAATAGAAGTGAAGATAAAAACTTTTATGTAGTACATCTCATGGGTGGTCATGGATTATATTATAATCGTTTCCCTTATAGTTTTAGTAAATTTAATAAAGATGATATAACTTTACCAATCAGTGATGGTAAAAGGGAGATTGTAGCTCAATATGATAATGCACTTTATTATAATGACTATATTGTAAGTAGTATTATTGATAAATTCCGTGATAGCGAAACATTAGTTATTTATGTACCGGATCATGGGGAAGCTGTATACGATGAAGGCGAAGACATGTCAGGTCATATAGAAGAAAATCCAACTCATCATATGATAGAGATACCAGTGATTATATGGGCGTCTGATAAATTTAAAGCAAAATATCCTGAAAAATGGTCTGAAATAAAAGCAGCAGTAAATAGACCATATATGACAGATGATATGATTCATACAGTAATGGATATTGCAGATATAAAAACTGCAGAATTCGATCCAACAAGAAGTATTATAAATGCTAAATTTAATGATAAACGACCACGTATATTTGATGGTATGGATTATGATAAAGAAATAAAAGAAGTAAAATAAAAAATAAGTCCCTTAAGTATTTACGCTTAAGGGACTTAATTTATTTACTTAATAAAGCTTTTTGCCAAGATTCTTGGAGCATCGGTAAACGAAAACGTGCATTAGCTGGACTAGTGGAAGGCAAAGTATAAAATGTGAATTGGGGATTATTTAATAAATCTTTATTATATTTTTTAAAACATTGAAAAGATTTTCCACCATTAAAGCAAATAGTAGTTATTTTAGGATATTTATTAAAAAGTTCATTAAAATCATTAGATTTTTCGTCATAAATAGCACTGTCTAAGCTACCTTTACGAATACAAGAGTCAATAGAATCCCATAAGGCAACATGATTTTTAAGGAGCATAGATAATTTTTCTTGATAATTTGTAGGTACGATGCCTTGATTGAAAAATATTGACATTAAAGGCCAAAATCTGTTTTGTGGATGTGCATAATATTGTTGCTGTTCAAGGGATTTTACGCTGGGCATTGAGCCTAAAATAAGGATAGTACAATTTTCATCAATAGATGGTGAAAAACCGCTGAGTCGATTCATAATATATTAACCTCACTAAGTTAATTTTAAAATTAAAATATTTAAAGGTATATAAGCTGAAAGTTATTCTTTGATAAATTGTTTTATTGTTTGTTCGACAAGGTCTAAATCAACTGTGGTATTATAACATGGGCCATTAGGGCGAATATTTAAAACACCAGCAGCAGGCAGTGGATATACATCTTGAATACCGCTAGTCAAATCACGTTCACAAGCGATGGCTAAAATCATTTTAGGACGAAGTTCTTTGGCGATTTTTCTAGCTAGTGTACCACCTGTGGCTACGCGAAAATGAAAACCTAAACGTTCAGACATTTCGATAAGTGGTCCTACACTACATCGATTACATCGTTTGCAATTTTTAATATCATGAGTTATTTTGTGCGGACAAGAGGCAAGCTGTAGACAATGAGGAGAAATAACTAATAAATCTTTTGCTAAAACTTTAATGTGACGGTTCGCTAAAATATAGTTGTTTAAAGCAATGAAAGAACGTTCAATTTCACGTCTTTTGATATGAAAGATTTTTCCCCATAAAATAATTAGCGGAAACAAAAGATTAATAAAGATAAAGATATATTTATCTAAAAACGAAAATATTCGTATATTGGCGACATTAAATACCATATTTAAAATAAATAAAAAGCAAAGAATGAAAATAAGGCTAGAACATATTACTAAAAATTGAGCTAATAATGTTAAATCTAAACTAATTAATCTAGGATAACATAGCCAAAGAATAAGATATGTTAATAAAACAATACTAAATAAACTAAGCATGGATAGCTTGATAAATAATCGTTTTTTGGTAGTAGTTAAAATATTGTCGTGCATAATATAACCTAGTCTTTCATAAAATAATTAAATATTAAACGGAATAAGAAAGCGAAAATAGCAAATATATTTGCTACTTTCGCTTATATACTAAATAAAAGCTATATTAGAGTCAATAAGTTCTTTTTTATGTCCATTTAAATAAGAACTTGTTGGCATTTTGGCTTTATTTGGTGGTTGGATTTCTAATAATTCAAGAGCACCATTACCTGTAGCAACAATAATACTATGTTTAGTTAAGTCTAAAATAGTACCAGGTTTACCTGTACCTGTAGTTACTTTGGTTTGCCAGATTTTAAATTTTTTACCATTTAAAGTAGTATAAGCTACTGGCCAAGAGTTTAAACCGCGAACAAGATTATGAATTTCAGTAGCAGATTTTGTCCAATCGATACGACAATTATCATTATTAAGCATTTTTGCATAGCAAGATAAATTATCGTCTTGTTTAGTGCGTGGAGCTGTATTATTTTCAATTTTTTGTACAGTTTCTAATAATAAATTTGCACCTTGAAGCATTAATTTATCATGAAGCATTTCGGTAGTCATGTCAGGTGTGATAGGTGTAGTAGCTTTTAAAATCATATCACCAGTATCAAGGCCTACATCCATATACATAGTAGTAACACCTGTTTCTTGGTCACCATTAATGATTGACCAATGAATAGGTGCAGCGCCACGCCAACGAGGAAGTAAAGAAGCATGTACATTTACACAACCTAAAGCAGGAATATCTAAAATTTCTTTAGATAAAATTTGTCCAAAAGCAACAACGATGATTAAATCGGGATTGAGTTCACGAAGTTGAGCTACGCATTCAGCTGTTTTGATTTTTTCTGGTTGAAAAACTGTTAAATTATGTTCAATAGCAAATTTTTTAACAGGGGACATAGCTAGTTTTTGCCCACGTCCTTTTGGTCTATCTGGTTGTGTATATACAGCACTAACGTGATAATGTTTGTGTAAAATTTCTAAACAAGGTACAGCAAAATCTGGAGTACCCATAAATACGATATTTTTTATAGACATAAAGATACCTCTTAGTTTTGTGCTTTGTGTAAATTAGTAGCAATATCAATAAATAATTGACCATGTAAATGATCAATTTCGTGTTGAAGACAACGAGCAAGCAATCCTGTAGCAGTAATACGATGACGTTTACCACGGCGATTTAAATATTCAACACTTACTTTACTAGCACGTTCAACTTCACCATAAATATTAGGAACACTAAGACAACCTTCAGTGTCTGTAGCACTGCCTTCTTTACGAATAATTGTAGGATTGATAAGTTCTAAAAGACCTTCGCCAACATCAATAACTACAACTTGAATAGATTTGCCAACTTGTGGAGCAGCAAGACCAACACCATTAGCTTTATACATAGTTTCTGCCATGTCGTCGAGTAAAGTACGAATGCTTTTATCAATTTTTTCAATTGCTTGTGCTTGTTGTTTTAAAACAGCGTCACCAGCTTTTGTTATATCTAAAATAGCCATAAAAAACCTCCTAAAAAATCACTTAAATTCACTGATATAAATTTTAACATAACTGTAGTTTAAAATCCAATCGAAAGCAAAATAAATGATATTTATGCTATAATATTAAATAACTAGGATAAATATATTTGGAGAGTAAAATTATGAGAAGTAGAACCTATTTAACACCTAATAGACATGAAAAATATATGATTGTTGATGGATATAATGTAATAAATGCTTGGACTGAATTAAAAAAAATAGCAAGTGAAGATTTAGAATTAGCTAGAGATAAATTAGTGCATTTATTAATGGAATATGGACAATATGAAAAATATGATGTTACGGTAGTTTTTGATGCACAATATACAAGTGCAGAAGAAAATATTGAAGAAAAATCCAAACATTGTAAGGTAGTTTATACTAAAGAAAAAGAGACAGCAGATAGTTATATTGAGCGAAGTGCGTATGAAGCAACTAGATATTATGGTAAAGAAGTATATGTAGTAACATCAGATGGTGCAGAGCAGTCATTGATATTAGGTGCGGGTGCATATCGTATAACAGCAAAAGAATTATTACGAAGTATAAAACATAGTAAAAAAGATATTCGTGATGAATATACTAGTATTCATGCATTACCCTTAAAACGTAGTGAAATTGGTTCAAGGATAACCGATGAAGTAATGGAAAAGTTAGAACAAATGCGTAAAAGTAAAAAATAATATTTGGTAGTTGCAATTTAAACAAAATGGGGTATAAAAGATTTCCCCATTTTGTTTAGATTTTTTGTTATAATCTAAATTATAGATAAACATTATTGGGGAGGTATCTTTATGGATGGCCAAACAAAAATTTCTTTAATAGAACTTGCGCAAAAAGAGCAGAAAAATCATAAAAGTTTGATAACAGCAGTAAGAGTAAATAATGTTGTTCGTGATTTACAAACTAATGTAAGTGATAAAGATAAGCTAGAATTTATCGATATGAGCACTGAAGACGGTATGCAGGCTTATCAACGTAGTGTATTATTTTTGATGATGTCGGCTGTAAATTTATTATATCCAGATAAAGATGTAGTAGTAGAACATTCAGTAAATAATGGTATTTATTGTGAATTATTGCCTAAAGGCGATTTAACAGCTGAAATGGTAGATAATATACGTGAAAAAATGTTAGAAATTGTAAATAAAGCCAAAGAAATAAGAAAAGGGTCTTTACCTCGTGAGGATGCTGTGGCATTGTTTAGAGAATCTCAACAAATTGCAAAAGCAAAATTAATAGAATCTTTACCACAAGAATCAGTGAGTTTATATTATTGTGGTGGATATTATGATTATCTTTATGGACCAATGGTATATAATACATCTTTGTTAGATAAATTTGCGATTGATTTTTATGAACCAGGATTAATTGTACGTACACCATTAAAAACGAATCCAGTAGAAGTACCACCATCAATGAAGCAAAAAAAATTATCGATGATATTATCTGAAGCAGATAAATGGGCTAATATTTTAAAATGTAATTATGTTACGAATTTAAATGAATATATTAATAAACATAATGTTAGTGAATTGATTCGTATATCAGAAGCGTTACATGAAAAGAAAATAGCACAAATAGCAGACCATATTGTTGATGATATAAATAATTTACGTTTAATCTTGATAGCAGGTCCATCTTCTTCAGGAAAAACAACATTTGCGCAAAGATTACGTATTCAATTATTAGTAAATGGTATAAATCCGATATCAATTTCTTTAGATGATTATTTTTTAGATAGAGCACATACGCCAAAAACTCCTGAGGGAGAATATGATTTTGAATCGGTAAATGCTTTAGATATAGAGTTATTCAATCAACATATGGTAGCACTGTTAAATGGTGAAGAAGTAGAAATACCTGTATATAATTTTGTTACAGGAACACGTGAATGGAAAGGTAATGTAGTAAAATTAGAGCCAAATCAACCAATTATTATTGAAGGTATTCATGGATTAAATGAAGAACTTACACGTGATGTTCCAAGTGATAAAAAATATAAAATTTATATAAGTGCATTAACACAATTAGCAATTGATGGTCATAATCGCATACCAACAACAGCTGCTCGTCTTATTCGTCGTATTGTACGTGATAATCAATTTAGAGGAACACAAGCATTAGGCACAATAAAACAATGGCCAGATGTACGCAAAGGCGAAGAAAAAAATATTTTTCCATATCAAGAAAATGCTGATATAATGTTCAATTCAGCATTAATATATGAACTTGGAGTATTAAGAAAATATGCAAGACCATTATTAATGAAAATAACTTCCGAAATACCAGAATATAGTATTTCTAAGCGTTTAACAGATTTTCTTGACTATTTTGAAGATATTACAAATGAAGAAGATATCCCGAATAATTCTATTTTAAGGGAATTTATCGGTGATTCATGTTTTTTTAAATAAGCTTAGAGTATAAAAATTATAAAAGATAAAGCCCTATGAATTTATGAATTCATGGGGCTTTATTTATAGTTTTAAATTAATAACAATTTTTATTACAATTACTACAGCCATTGCAGATAATTTTACTAGCACACATATAGCATTTTTGTTTATATTGTTTTTGATAATATTTATCCTCAGATATGTTTCGACCAAAATTATCGTATAATTTAAAATTAATTTTTTCACCTTGATAATTCATACCAGATTTAAAAGCCATTTTACTTTGCAATTCTTTATGTGGTAAGTGATATATTTTTTTATCTTTCATAAATATTGTACCTGTTTCCATAAAACAAAATGTAATATTTTCTTGTACACAATCTGCACGTAATTTTTTTATCCAATCAAAATTACAAATTCTAGCACCATTATAGTTTTCGCCACCACAAATTACTTGTTGTATCTGTTTAGTTTGTAAGTATTTTAAGATATTTATTTCACTTAGTATAGGAGCACAAATAATCCCTTTATGTTTAAATGGTAAATCTAATAGTATCGGAATACGTTCATCTGCTCGTTGTTGATTTTCACAAGTTACATGTAAAAAAACATTTTCCCAACCATCATGCCAATTATTTGGTAAACATTTATAAATACGTTCAGCTCGTTTAGTTATGAGGATAAAAATAACATCAGGTCTAGAATGAATGATTTGCCAAGCCTCTTCTCGCCAATTATCAGCCTTGTCTAAGAAAAAATCAGAAGTCATACATACACGAATAGATTCACCACTTTTTATTTTGTATTCGCCATGACGATTTTTAGCCAAAGGATAATAAAAATTATTTTTTACTTTATAGATATAGGCACCACTATTACCACGAATTTTATCAAGATAATACATATAGCAGTTTTTACAGCCTTCACTATATTTTATACAACCATGCCATGGATTCCAAATATCATGCATTTTTGTCTCCTATTAAGATTAATCTAGATTTGTATAGTTAGATAAATTAATTTTATTTAGTATAGCATAATTTAAATAAAAAAATAATGAATAATCCAATAAGTTGCTACATATACAAAAAAAGAGTAAAATCATTAGTAAGCGACTTTTTATATAAGAGGTGTTTTTGTGATAAATCTATTAGATAAAATAGAAGAAAAAATTTTAAATAATCAACGTTTAACCAAAGAAGATGGATTGGCATTATTTGCGTCTAACGATCTTGCACGTATTGGTTATTTAGCTGATTTAGTACGTAAACGTATTAGTGGAGATTATGTATATTATAATGTGAATTGTCATTTGAATTTGACGAATATTTGTACTGCACTTTGTGATTTTTGTGCTTTTGGTTGTGAAGCTACGGATAAAAAAGCTTACGCAATGACTATGGAGCAAATTTATAATAAAGTGGCTAATGCATGTAAAGACCCTAGCATGAGAAATTTGCATATTGTAAGTGGTCTACATCCAGATTGGCCATTTAGTTATTATGTAGATATTATAAAAATGCTAAAAAGAGAATTTCCGCATTTACATTTAAAAGGTTTTACAGGTGTAGAGATTACACATTTTGCTAAAATATCAGGAAAATCTATTCGTGAAGTGCTTACAGAGTTGAAAGAAGCAGGTATTGAGGCTATGCCTGGTGGTGGTGCAGAAATCTTAAACGATAGAATTCGCCAAAAACTTTGTCCCAATAAAGCTACAGCAAAAGAATGGTTAGAAGTATCAAGAACTGCACATCAATTAGGTATAAAAACTA
This sequence comes from uncultured Megamonas sp., assembly GCA_963558795.1. Lineage (GTDB taxonomy): Bacteria > Bacillota > Negativicutes > Selenomonadales > Selenomonadaceae > Megamonas. Next base: position 27,038 of record CAUWIH010000001.1, read on the forward strand.
ATGCGTCAATGCTTTATGGTCATATTGAAACAATTGAAGAACGTGTCGACCATTTACTTACATTACGTGCTCTTCAAGATGAAACAGGCGGTATTCAGACATTCATTTGTTTCCCATTCCACCCAGCTAATACCAAATTAGGAAAAACAGTTGCACGTACAAATGTTTGGGATGATTTAAAAACAATGGCTATTTGTCGTTTAATGTTAGATAATATCCATAATATTAAGGCTTATTGGGTTATGCTTACTTTACCAATAGCACAATTGGCCTTGGGCTTTGGAGCTAATGATATTGATGGTACTATTAGCGAAGAAAAAATCATGCATGATGCAGGAGCAAATTCGCCAAAAGCAATGACTCAAGATAAATTAATAGATTTAATCAAACAAACAGGCAGAATTCCTGCTGAATGTGATTGTAATTTTAATATTATTAAAACTTATTAATAGACTATTTTATTATTTTGGAGAAAAGTTTTATGTTAATTGAACAACAAGCAATAAATAAAGCTAAAAATGGCGAACGTCTTAATTTTGAAGAGGCACTATATTTATATGAAAATGCAAGTACTTTAGATTTAGCTACATGGGCGAGAACAGCAAAAGAACGTCATAGTGGTAAAGATGTTTTTTATAATATTAATCGTCATATCAATCTTTCTAATATTTGTACAGCAGATTGTCCATTGTGTGCATTTTCTTGTAATGAAGGGGAAAGTCAAGGATTTGTATTGACTAAAGAAGATGTTGAACAAAAAATAAAAGATACTATTCAAGAAGTACAAGGGCTTACTGAAATTCATATTGTAAGTTCTTTACATCCAACAAATGATTTTAATTATTATGTAGAAATATTAGAGTCTATAAAAAAATTATTACCAAATGTGCATATTCAAGCATTTACTCCAGTAGAAATTGTGCATTTTAGTAAAATATCTGGATTGTCGATTAGTGAAGTATTGAAAAAACTACAAGAAGTAGGATTAGATTCGTTACCTGGTGGCGGTGCTGAAATTTTAGATGATAGCGTTCGTGCAAAAATTTGTCCTAATAAAGCCAATACTAAAGAATGGATTGAAGTAATTAAGACTGCTCACAAAATGGGTATGAAAACTAATGCGTCGGAATTATATGGTCATGTTGAAAATATTAAGCAACGTTTAGCCCATTTATTTACGCTACGAGATATTCAAGATGAAACAGGAGGATTTCAAGCATTTATTTCATTTCCTTTTCACCCAGCGAATACAAAATTTCCTGATATAACGCCAGTAAGCTCTACTGAAAGTTTACGTTTTATTGCGATTTCTCGTTTAGTTTTGGATAATTTTGCGCATATAAAAGCTTTTTGGATGATGCTTACTATGCCGATAGCTCAATTAGCCTTAGCTTTTGGTGCTGATGATTTAGATGGAACAGTAGAAGAAGAGCAAATAATTCATGCTGCCGGAGCAAAAACTGGTCAAAAAATGACAATTACAAGGCTTGCCAAAATTATCAGCGAAACAGGATATATTCCTGTACAGCGTGATTCTTTATATCATAAATTGAAATAATAAATATAAAAAGTTAAATAAAATAAAATTTGAGGTGTAAAATGAATAGACTTTCTGATAAAGAAGCTATTGAACTTTTAAAATATGGCGATATTTTGACTTTAGGTCAAACAGCAAATGCAATTCGTCAAGAAAAACATCCAGGAAATACTGTTACCTTTATTGTTGACCGTAATATAAATTATACGAATGTTTGCGTTAATGAATGTCGTTTTTGTGCATTTTTCCGTAGAGAAAATCATAAAGATGCATATTTATTACCAATGGAAACTATTTTACAAAAAGTAAAAGAAACTAAAGAGGCAGGTGGTACTCAGATTATGCTCCAGGGTGGGTTACATCCATCATTGCCATTTAGTTACTATTTAGATATGATTAGCACTATAAAAAAAGAATTTCCAGAGATAGTGATACATTCGTTTTCGCCAGCTGAGATACTTCATTTTGCGAAGATTTCAGGTAAATCAATAAAAGATGTTTTATTAGATTTAAAATCAGCAGGACTTGCCTCACTTCCAGGTGGTGGAGCAGAAATTTTAGTTGACCGTGTACGTAAAATCGTAAGTCCTAAAAAAATCATGACTGATGATTGGCTAAATGTTATGGATAATGCTCATTCCATTGGTATGGAAAGCACAGCAACTATGGTTTTAGGTCTAGGCGAAACAGTAGAAGAACGTATAGAGCATATGCGTCGTATCCGTGATTTACAAGATAAAACAGGTGGTTTTAGAGCATTTATTATGTGGACATTTCAGCCAGGTAATACTGATTTAGGTGGCGAAAAATTTTCTTCATGGGAATATCTAAAAACTTTATCGGTAGCTCGTATGTATTTTGATAATGTAAGTCATATTCAAGGTTCTTGGGTAACACAAGGACAACAAATTGGACAAATTACTTTAGCTTTTGGTGCTGATGATTTGGGTAGTATTATGCTTGAAGAAAATGTTGTACGTGCAGCAGGAACAGCTTATCAAATGTCTATCGATAAAATGGTAAATACTATAAATAAAGCTGGTTTTAAAGCAGCTCAACGTGATACAGAATACAATATTATTCGTCGTTTTTAAATAAATAAAAAATTAAGGAGTTTTTTATGAATAAACAAATTATTCCACAAGCAGATTATGCAATTATTGGAGGCTCGGGGACTTTATCAAGTAATTTCCCTTTAGGTGCAAAATGTGATGATGTAAAAATTATTCAAGACCGTATGGTTTTTGATACACCTTATGGAAAAACTACAGAACTTCGTTTATTTGAAGTAGCTGGTATTCGCGTATTAACTTGTAAAATGCATGGTTGGCGTAGTGGTGTAAATCGTGCAGATGCATCTCGTCAATTATTTTGGACATTTCGTGAAGCAGGTGTAAAACGTATTTTCTCTGAAGGCGGAGTTGGTACAATTAATAAATTATTAGACCCAAGAGATTTTTTAATACCTGATGATTATCTTGATATGTCTGTGCGAAAAGATGTAGGTCTTGAAGGTAAATATTTATTGGTTATGAGAGATGCACTTTGTCCGCAAATGCGTGAAGAATTAATTAAGCAGACACGTAAACATTTTGATGGTAGAATTTTTACACGTGGAACTTATGCTAATACTGATGGTCGTCATTTTGAAAGCCCTGCAGAAATAGCTATGCTTAATGGTCATGCAGATATTGTAGGTCAATCTATTTGTCCAGAAGTATATCTTGCTCGTGAAATTGGAGCTTGTTATGCGGGTCTTTATTATGTAGTAAATTATGGTGAAGGTATAAAAAAATGGTCACATCAAGTATTAGAAGATATCTTCTATGATGATGCTCCAATGATTAGTAAAATTTTATTAGACACTATTCGTTCTTTAGCTAAACAAGATAGAGAATGTGAATGTTTATCTTTACGCAAAGAAACTTTATTAAAAGGTATTTATGATGATTAATAGATAAACTAGAAAAGCACATGAAAAGTTAAAATTATAATTAACTTTTCATGTGCTTTTTTTATTAGTTATTTGTTTTAAATAGAAAATTTTAGCAAAGAAAATTTAAATAGTTTGCGATATTTTGTGATATAATAAAAATAATTTAAAAAATGGAGGAGAATTTATGGTAAATATATATAAAATAGCTCTAGTTTGTTGTTTATTGATTGGTGTATTTACAACAACTGCTTTAGCTAGTGTAGAAAGTGGTTATAAAGGTAATCAATCAAAAGGTTATAGTTTTGCTTATCCTATAGTAAATACAGAAGATAAGAAAGTGACTAAAGAGATAAATAACGACATTGAAAAACAAATGTTGGATTTAGAGAAAAAAATTAAAAATCATGTTTATAGTAAAGTCGATATGACATATTATGAAAAATATGAAGATGACAATATTGTATCGTTGATGTTTTATGTAAATGCTAAAGCAAAATTTACAGAAGATGTAAAATTAAATGGCTATACGATTACGTATGATAAACATACAGGTGAACATGTGCCAATGAAAAAATATTTGAATATATCTTTAGAACAATTACAACAAGCCTTGAATAATAGTAGAGCATATGCTGTAGATGGCTTAGATAATGGTGTGAATTTAGCAAAAAAAATACCATATGTAAGTACAAATTATTTTATTTGTCATGATGGCTCAATTGGTCTTTTATACCAACCAGGGGATTTGATGGATGTAAAAGATGGTGCTTGTAAAATAGTTATTTCACCAGAGACAATAAATGAAGTTAATCATTTAAATAATTAATAAAAATGGTGGTGATACAATGGAAAATTATGAGCCTTTGGCAATATTAGTTTTTATTGTATTTTTAGTAACAGTAGGATTAATTATTACCAAAAAAGTAGAGTTTGTAAGAGCATTGCCTGCTTTTGGGATAATTACAGCGATATTAGCAGGCGTACCTATTAGTGGTAGTGAAAACAGTATTGCTGATTTTGTGATTGTACAAGGGGCAACAAGCTTATCGGAAATAATGTTTATTTATATTTTAGCGATGATGTTTGCTTGCTTTTTATTAGATTGTGGTGTAGACAAAATCATTGATTATTTATTTATGCATTATTGTATAAATAATTTAAAATCAATTGTGTGGATAGTAAGTTTAATTGCAATATTATTATCTAGTGTTATAGCCAATTTAGGAGCTGTAATTTTAGTAGCGATAATATTTGTACCTATATTGTTAAAAATTGGTTTTAACAAGCAAAGTGCGGTAGCATTAATTTTATTATCAACATCTATAGGTAGTTGTTTAAATCCAGGATATCATTTGTTATATACTAAATTATTATTATGGGATATTGAACAGGTAAAAAATTATTATTATATCATGGCTACTTTTGGTATGATAGCGCTGATTACTTTTATTGGGATAAATATAAAATATGTAAATGGACAAAATTGTAATACTGTAGAAAAAATGAAAGTAAATTGGCCATTATTATTAGTTATTATTATTCCAGTAGTTATAATGATGATATTTAATCTAAATATTGAATGTGCGATTATTTTAGCATTATCATATGGATTGTTAGTAAATGGCTCGAAAAATCCATTTATGGATATGTTAGAATTATTAAAATTAGCGATAGCACAATCAATAAATGTGATAATTTTATTAGCGTCAGTAGGGATTTTTATGCATGCCGTAAAGACTCCTGAAGTAATAAATTTAATGGCACCGTTACTTTTAAAATTAATGCCTAATACGCCAATACAATGTTTGTTATTTTTTACTGTTTTATCACCATTAGTACTCTATAAAGGCCCATTTAATTTACAAGGTATGGGTGCGGGATTAAGTTCTGTAATTATAGCATCAACTAGTATGAATCCGATGGTTCTTGCTATGGCTTTGTTATCGTTAAATAATTTACGAAAAATGATGGACCCTTTGGATACACAAAATATAGCTTTAATGCAATATGTAGAAGTAGATACAAATTTAGTAATAAAGAAAATATTACCATATGCTTTGGGAATAAATTATTTTATGTTGTTTTATGCCTTAGTTGCAGTAATTTAATACAAAAAAAGCATTTTCTATAAATTCATATAGAAAATGCTTTTTTATTTTAGCTAATTATTTTTTACTTACAGGTTCAATATCTTCTTTAACCCATAATTCATTATGTTCTTTAGCAATGTGCATAGCTAAACGACCATTACCAAACATACAGATAAATTCTTTCCAGTTATAAATACCGAGAGGAATATGACCAAATACGACACAAAGAGTAAGACCAATACCTACTACTAAATGAATCATATCAGCCCAATAAGCGATTTGTTTTGGTACAAGTGGTAATGCGATATATAAAATTAGACCAGTTACAACAATGATGATAGTACCAAAGAATACCATAACACCCATCATTTTTTGTCCAGAGTTCATTTTACGCATTGGAGGAACAGGGATTTTTTTCCCTAAAAACATTTTCTGTGGATAACCGCCACCCACTTTGAGCCAGTCAACATCGCGTTTGCTCCAATCAAAGATTTCACGCCAGAAAGCAGCAACACGTTTTGGTTGGAAGAAGAAAAACCAAACACAAGAAAGTGTTAAAATCCATGCACCGATAATATGAATTTGCATCACAAGATGCATAAAAGAATCACCTAAAGGGTAACCGAAAGAATATAAGAACGGACGTAAGAATAATACAATTCCAGTAAATGCGGCAGGCAAGAAGCCTAGAACAAGACACCAGTGAAATAATCTAGTCGCTAAGGAGTGTTTTAATACAATAGCGTTATTATCAAAATCTTGCATGATTGCCTCCTTGTATACAATTAAATTTTAGTACGATCAATATATTTTGTATGGAATAACTGTTCAGCTAGAGGACTAAGTGGTTCTTTAGCAAGTTTATCATACATAGCTAATAAGCTTTTATTATGATGACTTTGTCTGAAGGCTTGTTTTTCGTCATCTTGATATAATCCAGCAGCACGCATTTTGATATATTTATTACGGTCTTGAACAATATCAGTAACACTATAAGCACCAGTCCAAAGTATAGCAGTCAAAATACCTGCCATACCTAAAAATTCGCGTCGGGAAACAGTTATTGCCTTTTCAATATAATCATATTTCATGTCAATATATACTCACTTTCGTAAAATTACCATGGTAAGATAGCTTTGAATTTGTCAATCCAAGAAGTACCCATAGGATTGATAGGCTGACCACCGCCATTTACGCAACCACCAGGGCAGTTCATAACTTCGATGAAATGATATGGAGAAGTACCGTTTTCCACTTCAGCTAATAATGGTTCTACGTTTTTAGTACCATGAACAACTGCTACATTTAAAGTAATTTCTTTATCGCTATTAGCTAATTTGATAGGAACTTGAGCAGTTTTTACTTTTTCTAGTCCACGAACAGGAGTGTAATTGAGATTAGGTAATTCAGTGCCAGTTAATTCAAAATAAGCTGTACGTAAAGCTGCTTCCATAACCCCACCAGTAGTACCGAAAATTGTACCTGCACCTGTATATTCAGCTAAAGGATTGTCTTTTTCTTCAGATGGCGTTACATTGCGTAAATCAATGTTTAATTTTTTTAGTAATCTAGCTAAGTCTCTAGTAGTGAGAACAATATCAGTATCTTGATATGTAGCTGTATGACCATGTTGTTTCCAGTAATCAGCAGCAGATGTAAATTCTGGGCGAGATGCTTCGAATTTTTTAGCTGTACAAGGATAAACACCAACACAATAAATATTTTCAGGTTCTGTATGCCAAACTTCAGTAGCACCGTAAATTTTTACAACAGGGCCTGTCATACCTTGTGGAGATTTTGCAGAAGATAAATGATTGATAAGATTTGGGTGATATAATTCAACATAGCGAACCCAAGATGGACAACAAGATGTGAACTGTGGTAATGGGCCTAATTCATGATGAGAAGGTTCATTTAATAAATATTTTTTAATTTTAGCAATAAGTTCAGTACCTTCTTCTAAAATAGTGTTGTCAGCAGCAAAATTTACATCCATAATTTTAAATCCTGCTTGTTTTAAAGCACCATATAATTGTTCAGTAACTAAAGAGCCTGGTTCCATATTGAACTCTTCACCTAAAGCTACACGAACAGCAGGTGCAACTGTAGCAACCACAGTTAATTGTTTGTTTTGGAGCTTTTCGATTACAACGTCCACCGGATCAAAAGTATCTTCAATAGCACCAAATGGGCAGTTTACAAGACATTGTCCGCATTGTAAACATTTTGTGTTGTTGATGTGATGCGTAGCACCATAGCTACCCTCGATAGCATTAGTAGGACAAAATGATTTACATGAATCGCAACCTTTACATATTGATGGGTTAATATGGATAAGTTCGTTCAATTCATTCTGTTGATAAGTATTATTCACATATATAACCTCCTTTGTAATTTATTAGCTATATTTATTATACTAGAAGATATATGCACGAACAAACCCCGTGGGGGGATATTTTTTACAAAATGTAAATATAAATATAAAGATATATTAATATAAGATAATAATTATTAATTAATAAACAAAAAAATTAACAATATTGATTAATTGCATACATAGTTGAACAGTGGGATTGTACAAAGTTGTATTATTTGTGTAAAAATGATGTAAAAAAGTGTTAATTTTAAAAATATAGGGTAGAGGGATGAGGTATGAAAAAACAAAAAAAGCACTGATTAAAAAATAAAATAATCAGTGCTTTTTATATATTTTAAATGTGAAAATTAAGCATCTTTTAAGAATGCACTATAACCTTTTTTAGTTTCATAAATGTCAACTTTGCTAGTAACTTCCCATGGAGAGTGCATATTGAGTACAGCTACACCACTATCGATTACTTGCATACCATAAAGTGCCATGATATAAGCGATAGTACCGCCACCACCTAAATCTACACGACCAAGTTCAGAAAATTGAATGGCAACATTATTTTTTTCCATGATAGCACGAATATTACCAAGATATTCAGCATTAGCATCATTAGAGCCAGATTTTCCACGAGCACCTGTAAATTTGTTAAATGCCATACCATGACCTAAAAATGCAATATTTTTCATATCAAAAGCAGATTTATATAAAGCATCATAAGCAGAAGTTACATCGGAAGAAAGCATTTTGCAGTTAGCAAGACAACGTCTAAGTGTAAGGTCATTATATTGTCCAAGTAAATTTAATACTTCGGCAACAGCATTTTCAAAGAAACGAGATTGCATTCCAGTAGCGCCCACAGAGCCAATTTCTTCTTTATCGACAAGTAAGCAACAAGCAGTGCGTGCTACATCTTTAGTTTCAAGCATAGCCACTAATGAAGTATACGCACAAACTCTATCATCTTGACCATAAGAAATAATCATACTACGGTCAAAGCCTGCTTCTCTAGCACGACCAGCAGGAACAACTTCAAGCTCAGCAGAAAGGAAATCTTCTTCTTCAATATCATATTTTTTAGCGATTATTTTTAAAACATTAGCTTTTACAGCATCTTTTTCACTGCTATCTAAAGGAATAGAGCCTACTAAAATATCAAGATTTTCACCTTCAACAACTTTAGCTGCATTTTTTTGCATTTGTTCTTGTGCCAAATGAATTAATAAATCCGTTACACAAAAAACAGGGTCATTATCATCTTCTCCGACACAGATATTTACAATAGAACCGTCTTTTTTGGCTACAACACCATGGATAGCAAGAGGTACTGTTACCCATTGATATTTTTTGATACCACCATAATAGTGAGTATCCATATAAGCAAGACCGCCATCTTCATATAGTGGATTTTGTTTAATATCAAGACGAGGACTATCAATATGTGCACCTAAAATATTCATACCTTGTTCAAGAGGTTCACTACCAATATTAAATAGAGCAATAGATTTTTTCATACATACAGAGTATACTTTATCGCCAGCTGTTAGTGTTTCATTGTTTTTAATAATATCAGCTAAATCTTTATAGCCAGCTTTTTTTGCCTGAGCAATAATTTCTGTGATACATTCACGTTCTGTTTTACATTCACTTAAAAAATTACGATAATTCAAGCAAAGTTTTTCTAAAGATTTTTTTTCACTAGCGGAATAATTATTCCATACATCTTTTTTTGTTGTATTTTTTAAGGCTTTTTTGTCTTTTTTTTCTTTAGCCATAACTAGCACCTCATATCTATAAATCTTGTAATATATTTATTATAACAAAATTATGGCAAATAAAAAAATAAATATATTGATAAGATTAATATACATGAAACGATTAGAGAATATGGAGATAGTTCTCTAAATTGGTTATTTATGCTATACTATTATTCAATTTATAATTAAAATATGTATTTTATGGAGGATAAATATAAAAATGAAAGACCATTTAATAAAAGCCGTAGCAGATGGCGTTCGTGTACATGCTGCTGTTACAACTAATTTAGTAAATGAGGCAGTTTCTCGCCATGATTGTTATCCAGTAGCTGCAGCTGCACTTGGTCGTACCATGACAGGTGCATTACTTATGGCGGCAAATCTTAAAAATAAAGAATGTATCACTATAAAATTTAATGGTAATGGTCCATTAGGCTCAGTAGTGGCTGATGCTAATCAAGAGGGTTTTGTGCGTGGTTATATCAATAATCCACATGTGAATTTACCATTAAATGCAAAAGGTAAATTAGATGTAGGTGGCGGTGTAGGTGCTGGTATTTTATCGGTTACTCGTTTTACAGGATTGAAAGATCCGATTACTGGTAGTTGTGAAATAGTATCTGGTGAAATTGCCGAAGACCTTACAAATTATTTATATACATCAGAACAAACAGCTTCAAGTGTGGGTCTTGGGGTATTGGTTAATCCAGATTTAAAAGTAGTAGCGGCTGGCGGATTTATTTTGCAATTATTACCAGATGCGTCTGAAGAAACTATTGCTAAATTAGAACAAAATCTTTCTCAAATAAAACCTGTTTCCACTATGGTAAATGAAGGTCTTGACGCTCGTGGTATTATAGCTCAATTACTTCAAGGTTTTGATAAAGTAGATTATTTAACAACAACAGATTTAGCATTTAAATGTCAGTGTTCAAAAGAACGTATTGAAGATGTATTAATTAGCTTAAATGAGCATGATTTACAATCTTTAGTAGATGATGGTAAAGCAGAAGTATGTTGTCATTTCTGTGGAGCGAAATATCAATTTAATAAAGATGAACTTACTGCTATTTTGCATGTAGCTCAAAAATTAAATCAACATCAAGTAAAAAAAGCTGAATAATATTATAAAAAAAGCTAACTATTTAAAATTAATTAGATAGTTAGCTTTTTTATTGAAGAAAATATTATTTGCTTAATTCTAGGAATTCTTGTTCAGTAAGAATTTTTATACCTAAAGTTTCTGCTTTAGTAAGTTTGCTACCAGCATTTTCTCCAGCAATAACATAAGAAGTTTTCTTAGATACTGAGCCTGAAACTTTACCACCGAGAGATTGAATAATTTCACTAGCTTGAGTTCTCCCCATAGTTTCAAGTGTTCCAGTCAAAACAAAAGTAAGTCCAGAAAATTTGCCTTCAGATTGTGTGATGGTAGTTTCGGTCATATTTACATTAGCAGATTTTAATTTTTGGATAAGTTGAATATTTTCTTCATCATGGAAGAAATCATATACTAATTTTGCACTAATCTCGCCGATTTCATCAACTTCTTTTATTTCTTCTTCACTAGCAGTAGCTATCTTATCAAATGATTGAAAATGGTTTATTAGTGAACGTGCGGCGGATTTACCAATATTTAAAATACCAAGACCTGTAAGTAATCGCCATGGTGCATTTTGTTTACTTTTTTCGATTGCTTGAAGAATTTTATCGGTATTTTTTTCTTTGCCGATTAGTCCTTTTGCAATTAGTTCATCACGATATTGATATAAGAAATAAATGTCAGCAGGGTCATGTAAATAATCATTTTCGATTAGAGTTTTGATATACATCATACCAAAGCCTTTGATATCCATGGCATCACGGCTAACAAAATTAATAATCCAGCGTTCAATTTGTGCTGGACAATGTGGATTGCTACAACGAATATCTGCTTTTTCATCACGAATAGTATGAGCATGACAAACAGGACAAGTATCGCCAATAATGAATGGTACAGTATTTTGAGGTCGTTTTTCTTTGATTACAGCACGTACTTTAGGAATAATTTCACCAGATTTATATACTTTGATAGTATCGCCAATACGAATATCCAAATCGTTGATAAAATCTTGATTGTGCAGAGTTGCACGTTCTACTTTTGTGCCACATAATTGTACAGGTTCAAAAACTGCAGTAGGTGTAATTCTACCGGTACGACCTACGGAAAGTTCGATATTTAAAACTTTAGTAGCTTTTTCTTCTGGTGGATATTTATAAGCAATGGCCCATTTTGGTACTTTAGCTGTAGCACCTAATTGTTCACGTTGAGCGAAGTTATTTATTTTGACAACTGCGCCATCAATATCGTAGCTTAAATCCCCACGGCGAGAGCCAATTTCTTCAATAGCTTGCCAAACTTCTTCTTTAGTGGTACAGACTTTATACGCATGAATAGTTTTGATGCCTTGTTTTTGCATGAATTCGTAAGCTTGTGTATGGGTGGAAAAATCTTTACCTTCGACTTTTTGTAGATTAAAAATAAACATAGATAGATTACGTTCTTTCGTAATTTTACTATCTAATTGACGAAGTGTACCTGCGGCACAATTTCGAGGATTAGCAAAAAGTTTTTTACCGAGAAGTTCTTGTTTTTCATTAACTAAAGCAAATGCTTCACGAGTCATATATACTTCACCACGAACTTCAAGATAAGGCAATTTTTCTTTAAGTTTTTTCTTTATATCTTTTATTTGTAAAGCATTGGCGGTAACATCTTCTCCTTGAACAATGCCATCGCCACGAGTAATAGCTAATTTTAATTCTCCATCAATATAGCGAAGTGCAAGAGATAGACCATCGATTTTTTCTTCGACAACAAATTCAGGATTATCAAGTTCAGCTTGCATATTGTCAACAAAAGTATCTACTTCTTCATGAGAAAATACATCTTGTAAACTGAGCATAGGTACATCATGTTTGATAAGTACACCAGCTTCACGTTTAGCTGTGCCACCTACTTTTTGTGTAGGGGAATCAGGTGTGATTAATTCAGGGTGAGCTTTTTCGATTTTTTTAAGTTCACGCATCATTTTGTCATATTCAACATCTTCGATTTCAGGATTATCTTGATTATAATATAAATCATTATGATATAAGATTTTTTGTTTTAATTCATCTAATTGTTGTTTGATATTTTCCATAAATATTTCCCTTATTTCGATTTTTTATAAAATTAAATTGATTTTGCTTTAATCTATTAAGTATAAAATTTTTATCTTGTATAAAAAAACCAGCTATTACAATATTATTTTAATAATAGCTGGCGTATCTTTTATATTATAACAAATTTTTAGGTGAAGTTAAATTCTTTATTTATACTTTACTAATTGGTGCGTATTTTTGCATTAAGGCTTTAATACCTTGTCCAGGAAAAGCAATTTTTAATTCTACCTCTTCACCGCTACCTTTTACAGAAACAATAGTGCCAATGCCCCATTTATTATGTTTGGCTTTGTCGCCTACCTTCCATTTGATAGATAAGTCAGGACGAATTACATTTCCTGCAGGTTTAGTAGTTTTTGCTTTATCGAAAAGACTACCGCCGAGTAAATTTGGTTTACTAGCAGTTGAATTATTATATTTTGTTGTTGAATATTGGTTACCAAAATGATTATAAGAACTACCCATGGAGCTACTTGTGCCAAATAATGGTTTGATTTTGGCTTCACGTTCTTCTAAATATTGGCTTGGAATTTCACTGATAAAACGAGATGGTTCATAGCTTACTGTTCTACCAAATAGCATACGACCTTTAGCATTAGTGATATATAATTTTCTTTCAGCACGAGTAATACCTACATAGCAAGTACGACGTTCTTCTTCAATTTCTGTTTCATTCATTAATGTACGAGAATGAGGGAATAAACCTTCTTCCATACCTGCCAAAAATACTACCGGAAATTCTAGACCTTTAGCAGAATGCATAGTCATAAGTGTTACACGGTCATCTTCAATATCAGCATTATCGATATCAGAAACAAGAGAAACTGTACTTAAAAAGTTTTCTAAAGTTGGTTCATCGGTTGTTTTTTCGAAGTCTTTAGCTACACTTAATAATTCTTTGATATTTTCGATACGTGTTTGATTTTCGACAGTATTTTCTTTTTCTAAATCAGCTTTATAACCTGATTTGTCGATTACTTTTTCAATTAAATCATGTACAGAAAGTTCTGTGGATAAATTAATCATTTCAATGACAAATTCAGCAAAATTAGCTAAAGATTGTTTGGCTTTTGGTGTGATAGGAGCTGTTTCAGGTGCAGAGACAGCATCAAATAAAGTCATATTATACATTTCAGCAAATTGAGCTAATTTATCTATTGTTACAGCACCTAAAGAGCGTTTTGGTACATTAATTATACGTTTTAAGCTGATAGTATCTTCGGGATTGTAGATAAGGCGTAAGTAAGCTAAAATATCTTTGATTTCTTTACGGTCATAGAATTTTAATCCGCCAACCATAGTATAAGGAACACCAGCACGCATAAAACCTTCTTCTAAAGCACGAGATTGAGCATTGGTACGATAAAGTACAGCCATATCACCATAAGAAACATTAAATAAAGTTTTTTGTTTTATTGCTTCTTCAGTGATAAATTTTGCTTCATCACGTTCATCATTTGCGGTATAATGAATGATTTTTTCGCCTTGTGGATTATCTGTCCATAATTTTTTGGGCTTACGGTCAATATTATGTTCGATAACCATATTAGCAGCATTTAAAATAGTTTTTGTGGAACGATAATTTTGTTCAAGCTTTATTACCGTAGCTTCAGGATAATCTTTTTCAAAATCCATGATATTACGAATATCAGCACCACGCCAACCATAAATAGACTGGTCAGCATCACCAACAACGCAAAGATTGCGATACATACCTGCAAGTAAGCTAGTAAGTTGATATTGAGCACCATTAGTATCTTGATATTCGTCTACTAAGATATATTTAAAACGTTCTTGATATTTTTGGCGAATATCTGTATGTTCCTGTAATACTTTTACGGCAAGCATTAACAAGTCATCAAAATCTAAAGCATTATTTTCAATTAAATTTGCTTGATACATATTATAAATTTCAGATATTTTTTTAGCAAAAAAATCACTAGCTTCATTGGCAAAATCAGCAGGTGTCATCATCATATTTTTGGCATTAGAAATAGTAGATTGCACAGCATATGGAGAATATTGTTTTTCATCTAGATTTAATTCTTTTAGACAATTTTTGATTAATGTTTGTGCATCTTGTGTATCATAGATAACAAAATTCTTTTTATAAATGCCAAGAGCTTCGATTTCAAAGCGTAAAAATTTAGCACAAAAGGAGTGGAAAGTACTAAGCCATACATATTTGGCTTTTTCACCAATCATGCGATCAACACGTTCACGCATTTCAGTTGCAGCTTTGTTAGTGAAAGTAATAGCTAAGATATTATATGGAGATACACCATTATCTAATAAATTAGCAATTTTACAAGTTAAAACTTTAGTTTTACCAGAACCGGCACCAGCCATAATTAATAAAGGCCCATTAATATGAGCAACAGCTTGTGCTTGAGCGGGATTTAAACCGTCATATATATTCAAAAGAAAATCCTCCTATAACAAAAATAACAATAATATTTGAGTGTATATATTATTGTAGCATATAAAGATTAAAATAAATGCTTGATTTAAAATTTAAATTTAAATTTTGCATTGGCCTTTAGATATGGTAATAAAATTAAATCATAAGGTAAAAGTTTGGCAATAGTATTAATTTTATTATCTTGAGGTAAAGTAGTGGTAATAATTTGTAATTCACCTATATAACGAGCATAAAAAATATTATCTAAAGTGATATCGCCAATATTTCGTGAAGTAATATATTCAGGAGAAATATGCACATTTTTAAATAACATACGACTTTCTTGAGTACGAATAGCCGTATCTGCTTCATCAATACGAACAGTAAATTTATTTTGGGCTAAAATATCTAAAATATCTTGATTTTGAGTGAGTGTTTTTATATTCAAAAGTGTATAATCTTCATTTAAATAAGAAAAAGCCGTGAATTCTTCTTTTGTAGGTAGGCTATCGCCAATAAAAATAGAGTCAATGCCTAGTAATTTTAGATGTTGCATAGCTACACTTGCAGGTAAATAGCGATGACATTCTAAGCTAGGTAAGCCACGTTTAAATGGCGAACGCGGTTTATTATAACTAGGAACAAAAGCACCGATAGAGATATTATATTGGCGTAACAATTTATTTTGTGTGATAAATTTTTCAATACTTAGCCCTGTACCTTCACGTGGATAAAAATTATGCAAAGCATCAATTTGGTTGAAATTTGTGTGATAAAATTTTAATTCTTCAAGAAAATCCGCAGTAATTGTGGAGGCATTGAATTGAAGTTTTATATCTTGATTGCTTAATTTGGCAATTTCTTGAGCAGTATAGCCAAAGTCTAAGCGAAGTGTAGTAATACCTAAAGAGCGTAGTTTTGCTATATTTAATTTATCCATATTTAAGATAGTCAAAGTATTAGGAGAAATATCAGAGATAACTTCCATATCATATTTTCTAGCCAAAGCTAAAATTTGTGCTAAATTTTCTTTAAAGGAACTTAAATTTGTTTCAGGTATATGCAAAGAAGTAAAAATTCTTTTTATATGATATTGATGAGCTAGATTAATTAAATTTAAATTTTCTTCAAGGGTATTATCAAGGCCTACATAAATAGAAATACCAAATTGCATAAAATCACTCCTTAGGGTCGTTGAAACCAATAATATACGTAGCAATAAAACCAAAAATATAAGCAGTAATTAAGCCTATTAAATAACAACCAATATTATCAGTACTAGCAGTAAGTGGTAAACCAGACAAACCGATCGAAGTAGCACCAACATGAAAATAAGCTTGCACTGCACCACCAAAAGCACCGCCAATACAAGCCCCCATGAATGGTTTTCCAAGTGGTAAAGTAACACCATAAATCAAAGGCTCGCCAATTCCCATAAATCCAACAGGTAAAGCAGAAATAATGGTTTGTTTTAATTTTTTATTTTTAGTTTTTAAATAAACAGCAATAGATGAGCCGACTTGTCCTGCTCCAGCCATTGCTAAAATAGGCAATAAAATAGTAATACCGTATTGATTTAGTAGCTCAGCATGAATAGGTGTAAGACCTTGATGAAGTCCAGTCATAACTAATGGTAAAAACACTCCACCAATAACAAAACCAGTGATTGCACCACCAGAATTAATCGCTGAAGTAACAATTAGTCCAATATTTTCAGCAATGATACCACCTAGTGGTTGTAAAATAAATAATGCAGGGAAGGTAGCAAGCAAAATTACAAGTAGTGGTGTTAAAAACAAATCTAAAATTTGGGGCACAATTTTGTGTAGTTTATTTTCAAGCCAAGAAGAAAATGCTACAACAAGTAAAACAGCAACAATACCACCACGATCAGCTAATAAATCAATGTTAAATAAACTAATATTATTTAACATAGGATGTGTGATAATTACAGCCATAGTACCACCAAGCATAGGTGAGGCATGAAATTCTTTGGCGGTATTTACCCCAACAAAAATATTTAATCCCCAAAAAACAGCATTACCAGCAATTTGTAAAACTTGAATAGCAGGATATTGACTAAGTGTAGGGTCGAATTTAAAAGCAATATTTAAAAGACCAGTAATTAAACCACAAGCAATAAAAGCCGGAATTAAAGGCATGAAAATATTAGAAATACGTTTGAGCATTAATTTAAATGGTGTAGCATTTTTTTGACGAATTTCTTGATGAAGTTTTTCTGCTTGACCAAAATTACTTGCTTGATTTTTAGATTTTTGCTTATTTTTATTTAATAATAATTTAAATTGAGCAGTTACTTCATTTACTTTTCCTGGACCTAAAATAATTTGTAATTCATTACCATTTAGATTTACCCCAAGAACATTATTTATATTTTTTAGTTCAGTAAGAGGTAAATTTTCTGTATTAGTTAAATTTAAACGTAATCGTGTCATGCAATTATGAACTTTAGTAATTTCAAAATTTTGCATGAGTGTATATATTTCTTGAGCAGTTTGTTGTAAATTCATATCAACCTCATAAATAAATTTATTTATTTGCTAATGCCTTGGCGATAAAACCTTGATTAGCATTTAATTTATCCATTGCTTGTGTATAGTTTAAATTAGCTAAAATCATTAAAATAGCAGGTTTTACTTGACCATTTGTTTCTTTTAATACAGCAATAGCAGTATCTTCAGTGCAATCAGTTGCTTCCATAACAATTTTTCTAGCACGAGCAACAAGTTTTTCATTAGAGGCTTTTACATCAACCATTAAATTACCATAGACTTTACCGAGTTTTATCATGGTACAAGTAGATAACATATTCAGTATCATTTTTTGAGCAGTGCCGGCTTTCATACGAGTACTACCTGTGATAGCTTCTGGCCCTGTTAATGCTTCAAGAGCAATATCAGCATGATGACTGATTTTACTATTGGGAGAACAGCTAATAGCAATAGTTAATGCACCAATATCATGAGCAAAATCCAATCCACCAATAACATAAGGTGTTCTACCACTAGCGGCGATACCGACAACACAATCTTTATTTGTTAAATGTTTATTAGACAAATCATCCTGAGCTAAAGTAAAAGAATCCTCTGCGCCTTCTTGTGCTTTAAAGATAGCATTATAACCACCAGCAATAATGCCTTGTACCATTTCAGGGTCGGTGCTATAAGTTGGGGGACATTCTACAGCATCTAAAATACCAAGTCTACCCGAAGTACCTGCGCCAATATAAAATAAACGACCACCATTTTGTAGGCGAAGAGTGATTTCATCAATAGCTTTAGCAATTTGTGGTAAAATATTACGTATAGCGATAGCTACGCTCTTATCTTCTTCATTTAAAAGCATACACATTTCTAGTGTAGAAACAGTATCTATATTTATAGTATAAGGATTACGTTGTTCCGTTAATAAATTATTAAGTAACATAAAAAAGCCTCCAAATCATTAATTTTTAAGAGAATATGTAATTAATTATATGTATAGATAAGCTAAATAACAAGTTTTAATAAACTTTAAATTCTATTTTAAAGAAAATTTAATCTTTAGATGATATATTAAAGACAAATAAAAAATAAGACAAAAGGTCGTGTTAATATGTTAAAATTATTAAAAGGAAAAATGAAAAACGTTGTTTCTATTATAGCATTAGCTTGCTTTTTGAGTACTCCATTAACTTATCTAGCTCAACCAGCTACAGCAGATGCTGCTATCTTCCATAGAGATAGAGGACATCATCACGGTTGGCACAAAGATCATTGGGATGATGACCGCTGGGATGATGATCGTTGGGATCATGATGATGATAAAGATTTTGATAAAGGCGATATAGCAGCTGCCGTTGTAATTGGTGGAGTTGTTGGAGCTGTAATTGCAAATAATACTTGATTTGGATAAACATGGGAGGAAGTAAAATGAGAGAATTATTTTCCAAAAGAGCAAAAAAAATAATTTGTGGTATATCTCTTTCCTGTTTTTTATGTAGTCCTGTAAGTTATGTTTTTGGTATGCAAAAAGCAGCTGCAGCGGCATTAGATAATAATGTAGTTTATGAAAATAATTTTGATGTAACACAATTTGATGATAAAAAATGGGATAGAGATCATAAGCGCCCTCATTGGACTAAAGACAGATGGGATGATGATAAATGGGATAAAGACCATAATAAAAGACCACATCGTCCACATTGGGACAAAGATGATAAATGGGATGATGATGATTGGTGGGATAGAGACCACAAACGTCCTCATCGACCACATCGTCCACATTGGGATAAAGACAGATGGGATGATGATGACTGGTGGGAAGATCGCAAAGATGATGACAAAGACTATGATAGAGGCGATGTAACAGCTGCTGTATTAATTGGTGGTGTTATCGGTGCGATTATTGCAAAAAATACTTAATAACTATCAAATTGAATATCAAATAAATGAAATAAAAGCTAGATTAGTATATACTAATCTAGCTTTTTTATTTTTAGAAATTATATTCTATACCTAAAAGAACAGTTCTACCATTGGCTGGACAATATCCGTCAATAATAGAGCCTATTTTTTCATAAGATTCATTAGTTAAGTTTGCTAATTTTAGATAAGTAGACCAATTATCATTAATTTTATAGTTAAAGTTAGCGTCAATAATAAAATAGCTACTATCATAATAACTATGATCACGACCAGATACACCAGTGAATAATAAATTATTATGCCAAATATCGTCATGATAACTAAAGCGCATTTTATAGCTATTAGGAGCTACTGCATTGACATCAGTTTGCTCATGATTACCAAAATCAGTTTTAGTGCTAGTATGAGCATAGCTAAGTGTCATATCATATTTTGGACTAAATTCTTGAGTATAATCTAATTGGAAACCTTGTTTTTTCTGGTCAGCAAAATTTATTGCATGAAATTTTTTATCATTAAGATTGTATTGCCAGCCGATAGGGTCATCAATTTTTTCTAAAAATACATTAAAATTGAGCATACTTTTTTCAGATAATTTATGACGAATACCGAGGCTACCTTTATAACCGGTTTCAGGTTCGAGGTTTGGATTACCCTTGATATAATCATTATTAAAATAAAGTTCATCTAAAAATGGTGTAGCATAGATTTCTTGAAGTGAAGCATAAATAGTAGTTTTATCATCAGCTTGATAATTTAAAGCACCATTGGAAACATATTTACCACCAAATTCACTATTGCTGTTATATAAAGACGTTCCAGTAAGAATTAATTTATCAAAACGGCGAGTAGATTGAAAATAAATAGAAGTATTATCGATACTTTCATTATAATTTGCACTAAATGGTTCAGAGTAAGAATTATTTATATTATCTACATTGGTATGACGATAAATTAAACCAGCAGATAAAATATGGTCTTTACTTATTTGCCAAGCATCATGCCAATCAATACCACTTGCAGTATTTTCCCAGCGATTATAACTAGGTTCATTTTCTTGTTCAACAAAACCAGTTGGAATATAGCTATCTCCTTGTGTATAGTTATGATAAATTGTAACGTAAGCAGGAGTATTAGTTTTTTCTTTATAATTATAAGTCAAATCAAAATGATTGATTAATTTTTCATAATTATAATTTTGAGGATAATTTGCAAAAATCCATGTTCCTGTATCATTACTTAAATGGCTATAGTTGAAGGTAAGTGAAGAATCATCTGTTAATTGTTTATCAATACGATAAGACATTTCACGACGATTTTTTTCAGAGTTTGGTAATTCGTGATCATCGCCATCTATACCGTGATATTTTTGATAATCAATATTATCAAAGCCACCAGTAGCGACCCAAGACCAATCTTTGATACTACCGCTAGTTATGGCTTTAGTTTTCCATTGACCATGCTGACCACCAGCGATATCAATAGTAGTTTCACGATTAGTTCCCTTTTTGGTAATAATATTAATAGCACCGCCAGGTGTATCATAATTTAAAGCATTTGCGCCTACAGCACCATGAACGATTTCAATACGTTCAACATTCATAATAGAAGGTAATAAATCTAAATCGTAAGAGGCACGCCCATTAGTTAAGCCTTTATCCATATTTAAACGACGACCATCAATGAAAAATGCTACACGGTCATCACCATCGATACGAATAACAGTATTAGCCGTATTGATAGAGCCTGGATTTACGATAACACCATTAGCATAGGTAAGTGCTTCTGCAACATTTTGGTAATGATTATCGTGAATTTCTTGAGCGGTAATAATTGTAGTATAAGCTGGGGTTGTAACTAAAGCATTATTGTCGATAATACTATGTACATTGGGATAAGGTGCTTCGTTTGCATATGAATTGTTTGGGAAAAGCAACGAGCAACTAGCTAAACCTAAAATTAATAAAGTAGATTGATGTTTATTCATTGTGAAAATAATCCTTTCCTAAATCTGTATATTTAATTTTTAAATAAATAGTGATAGCAATAAAAAAGTTACAAATATTTTTTAATAAAAATAGTAAATTTATAATAAGATAGGTACGTAGAGTAGTTAAAATTCTAGATATTTTAGCATAAATTAAAATAAAAATAAATAAAAATATATTTATTGTAGAATGTTGACGATGTTTTTTTACCTTAGTGTACAGTTTTAATAATAAAGTATTGATTGCTTTGCCTATAAGATTACCCAATTGAGAAGTAAGCAAACTCAAAAAAGCAATGATTAATAAACTAATATCTACCCCAATAAAATAGATAGCGCCAATACTTAAAAAAGGAATGATTAGTAAAAATAAGATTTTTAAACAGATTAAATTGAAAAGCATAATAATAATGTTTCTCAGTAATCGTTTAAACATTAAGGTATGGGTAATGATGAAATTTTTTAAACGAAAAATAGCATTACTAAGTGGCCATAATGATTTACAAAAAATTTTAAGGTCAGTTAATCTTTGGCGTAAATGGTCAAAAAATTGTAACCAAAATTGACGAAAATCAGTAGG
This sequence comes from uncultured Megamonas sp., assembly GCA_963558795.1. Taxonomy (GTDB): domain Bacteria; phylum Bacillota; class Negativicutes; order Selenomonadales; family Selenomonadaceae; genus Megamonas. The sequence continues at coordinate 49,325 of CAUWIH010000001.1, forward strand.
TATTTGACGGATAATTTGGATTAAATTATTTGGAGAAAAATTCATTAATAATGATTTAATGAAACGTGAGATATCATTAAATGAAGGAATAAGATTATTAAAACTATGAGCTATTTGACGAATGGAAGATAAAATATCTTTAAACGAATTAAAAGATAAATTTATATTCATTAAATGTTGAAGAAAATTACTAAGTGGTAAAGGTAAAATAGTAAAAAATAAACAAATAATAATACCTAAAAATCGAAATAAAATAACAAAAAATAAATATCTTAAAAATAAAAATGGTTGACGTTTAAAAGCCAAATATTTGATATACAGTTGGCGTTTTAGCTTAGAAAACATAAAAACACCTCAAATGAAATATATAACTGCCTATAGTATATAGTCATTTGAGGTGTTTTTTCAAGAGTGGATTTTAAATATGGAGTGTTTCGTTGATAGAGCTATAACAAAGGTCAATAGCTTTATCTAAAGTTTCTTTGTCTATATTTAATGGAGGATTAAAATATAAAACATCACCTAATGGTCGAAGTAATAAGCCTTTAGTTAAGGCTAATTTATAAATTTGATAACCTAGACGTTTATCACTAGCAAAAGCTTGTTTAGTGTCTTTATTTTGAACTAATTCAATAGCATTTATTAAACCAAGATGACGAATTTCACCAACATTAGGATGATTTTCAAAAACATCTTGAAGTTTTGCATGTAAATATTTAGCAGTATCTTGAGCTTTTTCTAAAATATGTTCTTCACGTAATATTTTTTGAACAGCAAGAGCTGCAGTACAGCCAAGAGGGTTACCACTATAAGTATGACTGTGCATAAAGGCTTTACCTTCACTGTAATCAGCATAAAAAGCATCATAAATTTTTTGTGTAGTAATAGTTATAGCCATTGGCATATAACCACCAGTTAAGCCTTTGGAGATAGTCATAATATCAGGAGAAACATTTGTATAATCAAAAGCAAACATTTTACCAGTACGACCAAAACCAGTAGCAATTTCATCAGCGATTAAAATAACATTATATTCATCGCAAAGTTTACGTAATTTTTCAAGATAAAGTGGTGGATACATACGCATACCTGCACTACCTTGAATAAGTGGTTCAACAATAACAGCAGCAAGTTCATTACCGTATTTGGCAAAATCTTCCTCAGCATGAACAAAACATTCACATTTACAAGTATCACGATTTAAGCCATAAGGGCAACGATAACAATCAGGAGCTTGAGTATGCACTGCATTCATAAGCATTGGTTTATAAATTTTAGCATATAAATCCATACTACCAACGGATAAAGCACCAATAGTTTCACCATGATAACCTTCAGATAAACACATAAAACGTTGTTTTTGTGGATTGCCTGTTTGATAATGATATTGGAAAGCCATTTTTAAAGCACATTCTACAGAGGCAGAACCATTATCACTAAAGTTGAATTTACATAATCCTTTTGGCACTATTTTTATCAATTCTTGACAAAGTTTAATAGCTGGCTTATGAGAAAGATTAGCAAAGATAACATGTTCAAGAGTATCTAATTGTTTTTTTAGTGCTTCATTAATTGTAGGATTAGCATGACCTAAAAGATTACACCACCAAGAACTAATGATATCTATATATTCTTTGCCATTAATGTCATATAAATAACTACCTTTACCATGGTCAATGACAATAGGTTTTAATTCTTCATAGTCTTTCATTTGTGAGCAAGGATGCCAGATATATTTTAAATCTTCGTCAACCCAATTTGTATTACACATAATAATCCATTCCTTATTTTCTTAAATTTATTATAAATATAATTCTTTTAAAACATTAACATCAATATCAATATCAGTGTCATTTGGTTTTACAAGAGCAAGAACTTTATAATTAGTGAGTTCTTCAATCATTTTAATATTATCATCTTGCATAATACCACCAGTATAATTATTTAAAATGATACCTTGAATTTTAATATTTTGTTGTTTTAAATATTCAATAGTAAGAACTACAGAATTTATAGTACCAAGACCAGCATCAGCAATAATTAATGCTGGTAAATCTAACCAATGAATAATATCAGTAAGAAAATATTTAGCTTCATCATCATAACGAATAGGACAAATAATGCCGCCACTACCTTCAACAGTGACAAAATCATATTTTTGTTGGACAGTGTGATAATCTTTAATAACTACATTTTTTTCTACAGGATTACCTTCAAGTTGACTAGCTAAATGAGGAGAAACAGCATGTTTATATAAATAAGATAGTAAAGTTTTTTCTTCTTGATGAATATCAGCTATTTTATTGACATAGCCAGCATCACTATTAGTGATATCATTTGCACCACTTAAAGCTGCTTTATAATAACCAGCATTTAAATTAGCTTCACGTAATTTTTTTACAAGTAAAGCAGTTACATAAGTTTTACCAATATCTGTACCAGTTGCAGTAATAAATAAACCTTTACTCATAGGACATCTCTTTTCTTAAATTAATTATAATATCTTAAATTAGGTATTAGTTTTTTACCTAAAATAGCAGCAATGATACAAAGAACAATATCTCCAGGTACAGCTAGTAAGAAACAATATAAAAATAAAGGCCATACACCAATTGGAGTATTTAAATAAAAATTATTGATGATATAAACATAAATCATGCCAAATCCATAAACAAAGAATAGATTTACAAAATTTACAAAGATTAAATAAGTATAAGATAAATGTTGACGTTTTTCCGTTAATTTGCCAGCAAAATAAGCACCAACAGCAAAACCGATTAAATAACCAAATGTTGGCTGGAGAATATATCCAGGACCACCGCCTTCAGTGAAGATTGGTATACCAATTAAACCAATAATGATATATGTAAATACACTAATAAATCCAAGATTTGCACCCAATAGTAATCCTGCCAAAGTAGTAAATAATAATTGCAAAGTAAAAGGACAGACAGGAACAGGAATTTTTATGAATGCACCAATAGCAATTAAGGCTACGAATAAAGCACATAAAATCATGTTTTTAGTAGTTAAAGTTTTTTGGGAATTAGTTGACATAAATAATCACCTTATTTGTATTTTTATAGTTATTAAAGCATATATACACCATATTGTCAACTAAAAAAAAGATATGGTTAACCTTGTGGATAAAAAAAAACAGCCAATAAAATGGCTGTTTTAAATTTAGATAGGGATAAGATAGGTTCTTGACAGGATAAACTCTTTATCATATGCTTGTATTAACCTTGATGTGTGCAAATATCAGGTTCTAAGTCACTATGAAACGGCAATTTCGTAGTGGCTTTTTTTATTAAGCATATGTATTTTTTCATAATTGTAATTAACCTCTAGTTTTTCCACCAGCTACATTGAATGTAACACCATGAACATAAGAAGCACGATGGCTACTTAAAAACATTACCATATCAGCAACTTCGGAAAGTTTACCATCACGACCAAGTGGTGTGGTTTTTGTACTTGTATAATCGGCACGAAGTTGTTCAACTGTTATACCACGAGTATACGATAAAGCTTCTTCATAATTTAATGTGCGAAGACCAGTAGCTTCTAAAATACCAGGGGCAACGCCGACAACACGCACATTATATTTTCCTAATTCTTTTGCCCAAGAACGAGTGAAAGAATTTACAGCGTTTTTAGTTGCAGCATAAATACTTTGTCCTTCAGAGCCTTCAAGACCACTTTCAGAAGACATGTTGATGATAACACCTTTGCCATTTTGAACAAATTCATGACCTAAAGCTTGAGCACAAAGATATACACCTTTGATATTTACTGCAGAAACTTTATCAAATACAGCATCATCTAATTCATATTTACCATACGGATCATTTTTATCAACTAAAAGACGAGGAATATTAATACCAGCATTATTTACTAAAATGTCTAATTTACCAAATTTAGCTTTAGCGGCATTGACCATATTTTTTACGCTTTCGGATTTAGTTACATCAGTAATTACATAAAGAAATTCTCCACTACCTTCATGTAAATCATATTCTGGAGTTTGTGGATTCATATCACAAACTACTACATTTGCACCATTATCCAAGAATGCTTGAACTACAGCTTTACCAATACCTGATGCACCACCAGTAACTACAGCTGTTTTACCTTCAAGATCTAACCATGACATATAAAATCACTCCAATTAAAATTTTAAAAAAATTATATTTAAGCTTTGAAAATAGCTATTTCTGTTCCAACTTCTGGAAGTGAAATAGATTTATCTTCAAGATATAAGCTACCTTCTAGAGATTCACCATCTTCGTTACTATTAAAACGTAAGGCGATATGACCTAAATTAGCAAGATTTTTTTGAACTTCAGAGCCAACGGCTACAATTTTATATTCAATATTATTAATTTGTAAAATATCACCGATTTCAATAGTATCAGTTAGATTATTACCTTTATGAATTAAACAAAATTCAGCAAGTTCAGCTGGGACATTTTCATTAAAGAGAATAATCATTTTTTCTCCAATGAAATCTTCAGCCATAGGACCTAAATTTTTTACAATAGTAGAATAAATTTTTTGCATAATATGTTTTCTCCTTAATAAAATCAGTTATTGATAATATAATATTATAAACTATAGTAAAATATTAGCTTTCATATAAACCAAAGCTAGCAAGCCATGCAAGTACAACGTTGATTGGACCAGTGATGAAACGAGAATATAATACAGATGGAACACCTACTTCAACTGTTTGAGGTTCAGCTTCAGCAAGACCAAGACCTACAGGAATAAAGTCACATGCTGCTTGAGCATTAATGGCAAATAAAGCAGGAAGTGCAAGGCTTGGAGGAATATTACCTTTACCAATTTCAACCCCAATTAATACACCAATAACTTGGGCAATAACAGCACCAGGTCCGAGGAATGGAGATAAAAATGGGAAAGAGCAAATTAATGCTAGAATAACAAGACCGATAACAGAGCCAGCAAGAGGAGTAAGAACATGAGCAATGATATCACCAATACCACTTGCCAATATGACACCAATGAGCATGGATACAAATGCCATAAAAGGTAAAATTGTTTTTATAATAGTATCAATAGTATCACGGCCAGCTTGATATAAAGTAGCAGTGATATATCCCATAAATTTACCAACTTTAGCCATAAAACCTACATCAGTTTGTTCGGTGATTTTTTTGCTAGTATCGTATGTAGATTTTACATTGTCAGGTGTTTTTTCAGATTCAGCAGGTGCTACATTTGGAGTAGCTGTTGAATTGCTTAATTTAATACAATCTTCTTTTACCGCAGATACATAAATATCTTCTTTTATAAATTTAGCCATAGGGCCACTGGCACCTGTTGGATTTAAGTTAATAGTGAAAATACGTTTTTTAGGATAAATTCCGCAACGAAGAGTACCACCGCAATCAATGATTACACAAAGAATTTCATCTTCAGGTACGCTAGTTTTGAATCCATCAATGAGTTCACAACCTGTCATTTCAGCAATTTTTTGAGAAACTGGAGAAATAACACCACCTGTGATATTAACTACTTTATTCTTTTTATCATCTGGAACTAAAGTAAGCGGACCGCCGAATCCACCAGCACCAGCATTAACAACAACACTATTATATTTAGCCATGATAGATATCTCCTTTTATAGATAAAATAAATTAAGCTTGATGAGTAGTTTTTACTTTATCGCTAAGAACTACGCCTTGTTGTTTAGAAACATATGCAGTAGTGAAATCAGTTACTACACCGCCAATAAAGTTGATTAAAATACCGATTAAAAAATAACGAAGAGCCAAATCAACAGTAGAAAATCCAAGTTGAGTAATACCATTAGCGATACCTAAAAATACGAATAATTCACCAGGATTTACATGAGGAAATAAACCGTTTAAAGTATGACATGAACGAGATGCTGCTGCATAATAAGATGGTTTATATCTTTCTGGCATAAATTTACCTAAAGATAATGTCATTGGATTACAAAAGAAGAAAGTACCAATAACCGGTAAAATCATGTAACGAGAAAATATGTTACCAGCACAAAGATGAGCAAATTTTTCTACTTTGTCAGTACCTACAAACAATATAAGCGCATTCATAGCAACCAATAAACAAATGAGTGTAGGTACGATGCCAGTAACAAGGCCAATAAATGTTTCACCACCCTTATTAAACATACCAATAAAACCTTGAGCCAATAATACTAAAGTGTCCATAAACTTCTCTCCTTTAATTATAAAATTTTTAAATTATTGTGATGTATTATTCATACATGTGGACGCTTCTTGTTGTTGAGTATATTGCTTATATTCGTCGACAGCAGATAAAATGGCCAATTTTGTCTGCTTATCGAAATTAAGACAATCATTTTCGGTAATATCTGGTAAATAAAGACCATTTAAATCATCAAAATTTTTGAAATTGGCAAAAGTAGTAACGCCTTGTAATTTTTTACCTTTAATGATTTTACAATTTTCGTCTATACATAATAATAATAAGCAGCCTGCTTTAAATCGTCCTCTGGCTTTGCCAATAGCAACTCGGCCAGATTGTTGAAGCTTTTTTAATTCTTTATTAAATTTTTTTAATTGAAATATATTTAATAAACCTTGAAGAAGCCACATGACAATACCTAGAACAATAAAAGTCCAAAACAAAGGGCATCACTCCTTACAGTCATCAAATTTTAATAATTTTTTAGCAGTTGTTTCATCTGTAATTAAGATATTGATTAATTTTCCTTTTAAAGCACTATAAATAGCAGGGATTTTTTCATCAAAAGCAGCAACACCAATAACATATTTTACATTATGCAATTGAGCAAAAGGTATAGCTATAGTTCTATTTACAACTTCAGTAGGAACTTCATTACCATTTTTATCATAAAAGCGAGTACATGTTTCGCCAATAATAGCATTACCAAAGGTAGACGTAATATATTCGGATTTTATACCATTAGTCCAAATTACATTGGAAGCAAGTGTTGGAGAACCAATACCCACAAAAGCAATATCTAAATTATCCCAAAGTTTTTGGATATTTTGATAATTTGTATCATTGATAATAGCTTGTTTCGTAGCAGGGGTTTTAGTGATTGCAGGTGCATATAAATAATGGCTTCTGGATTTGAAAGCATTGGCAACTTTATAACAAATAGTATTAGCATGAAGTTCAATATTAAGATGTTCTAAATTACCGACTTTTTCAGCACCACCAACTAAAGGAACAAAGTCAGCTTCGACTTTAGGAAAATCTTCCAATGCTGCTTGAGCACCAATAGCGCCCATAGTACGTCCCCAGTTAAAACCAATTACCATATTGTTTTTTATTAAACGTTTTAACATTAATAAACCGGCTTTACCCAAGTTAGAATAAACTTCATCAGGATTATTACTAGATGGAACAATGAAAACTTCTTTTAAATTAAATTTTTCTTCCAAAGCGGATTCTAAAGTTTCATAAGAATCTTGAGCGATGAATATTTTTACAATACCAGTGTCTTTGGCACGTTTTAAATATTTACTAACAGTACTTCGGTCAATACCTAATTTTTGAGCAATTTCGCTCTGTTTCATATCGGCTTCATAATACATGTGAGATACTTTTACAAGAATTCTTCGAGATATAGGTTGCATGATAAAAACCTCTTTCGTTTTAATAATATTTATTATTTTTATTATAAGATAAAGTAGAGAATCAAGCTATCGTCACATATGTGAAGATATATCTCATTTGTTCCGGCAAACATATAATAACACTAATGAAAAATACTGTCAATAAAAAATACAAAAAAACACATTAAATAAAAAATTTTGAAAATTTTAAAATAATAAAGCATATAATAAAGAAATATGTACGATTAATGCTATTCTTGACATGAAAAAATTGATGTCGTATATTATAATTAATTGTAGTTTTATTAACTAAAGTGTTAAAGTAAACGGAGTGTTTTTTATGATAAATCCAAAATTAAAAGATTCATTAAATGATCAATTATGTAAAGCGGTATTAAAATTAGAAACTGTTGATGAATGTTATCAATTTTTTGAAGATATTTGTACAGTAAATGAACTAAAATCTTTAGCGCAACGTTTAGAAGTGGCAAGAATGCTTCGTGCGGGACATACTTATGAAGAAGTAGTGGAAGGTACAGGGGCTAGTACAGCTACTATTAGTAGAGTAAAACGTTGTTTAAATTATGGTGCTGATGGCTATGACACGGTATTAAATCGTTTAGAAGAATAAAATAAAGAGACAATGAATTTATGTGGCAAAGAATTATTCAGTTTTGGCGAGCAATTAATGCTAAGATAAACTTTGAAGATAAACTTTTTATTGAAAAATATTTAAACGAGCAAGAACAAGATTTATTTTTTGCAATGCGAATATATGACCAAAGACATGTACTGAATGTAGCATATACTGCTCAAAAAATAATAAAAACAGAGCATATATTAGATATAGATGAAAGATTATTGATAAAAGCTTGTCTTTTACATGATGTAGGAAGAACAGCTCAAGATATTTGTTTATTTGATAAAATTATGAATGTGCTTTTAGGAAAATTTTTACCTCAAAAAAGTAAACAATGGAGCGAAAAAGCACAAAAATTACAAAGTGTCTTTCCTAGAAGTTTTTGGCAAAGAAGAAGATTTGCGATGTTTGTTTATTATAATCATGCTCAACTTGGTGCAAAAAAATTAGAAACAATAGGTTTAGTAGAAATCGCTAATATTATAAAATATCATCATAGTCCTTTTAATGATAATATGAAAAAGGAATTACAGATACTTTGTAGAGCTGATAGTTTAAATTAATAATGTGATATAATATTATTTGAGAGAAAATTAAGAGGTGAAAATTTTGGCGAAATTAAAATATAGAGCAGGTTTAAAAGATATGCCTACATATCATGTAACAAGTAGAGATTGGAATGTAAAAGTAAATGAAAATGAATCTAATTTAAATTTACCACCACTTGTAGAAGAGCGTTTAATGGCGAGATTATCTTATATGGCATTTAATCGTTATCCTACAGAATCAGTAGAGTTACTAAGAGAACAGATTGCGGATAATTTTCGTTTGAGTAAAGATAATGTATTACTTGCTAATGGTTCAAATGAAATTTTACAAAAATTGTTTTTTGCTTTTGGTGGTAGAGCTAGAAAAGTAGTTTATCCAAATCCATCATTTTCTTTATATGAAGTACATGCCAAATTAAGTGGTTCAACGATTGTTACGGTAGACTTAAAAGATGATTATACTTTTGATTCAGGTCGTTTCGTAGATGCTGTAAAAGAAAATAAAGCTTCTCTTGCAGTCATTTGCTCTCCGAATAATCCTACAGGTACCAAAATTCCTTTAGGTGATATTGAATATGTAGCGAGAAATATAGATTGTGCATTAGTTATAGATGAAGCTTATGTGGAATTTTCTGGTGAATCAGCAATGTGCTTTTTACAAAAATATCCACATTTAATGATAACAAGAACCTTTTCCAAAGCATATGGTTTGGCTAGTGCTAGAATAGGATATTTACTTGCTGATAAAAAGGTCATTGATATGGTAAGTAAAGCTATATTGCCGTACCATGTAAATGCTTTATCTGCTATTAGTGCAGATGTAGTATATCAATTAAGAGATGAATATATTCCACGTATTCAAATGACAATAGCTGAAAGAAAACGTCTAAGTGAGCAATTAGCTAAAATTTCAGGTGTAAAAGTATATCCGTCTGTAACAAATTTTGTGCTAATTAATTATAAAAAAGCTAAAGCTTTAAATGAGTATTTAGAAAATATTGGAATAGGTGTATGCTCTTTTGATGAAAATGCTCGTTTAGAAAATTGTTTACGTATTACAGTAGGTACAAGACAAGAGAATGATATGATTTTTAAAGCTATTGACGATTTTGTTAAATCACAAAAATAATAAAAGCTAAAAGTAAAAAAAGTAAGCTATAAATTCATAGTTATGTATATTTGGTGCTTTACAAATTAATAAGTATTACAATTAGTTATTAAATATTTATCAAACTTACTTTAAGCAAGCTGATAGTTTGGGGGTTAGATTAAAATGATAGATATTAATGAAATAAAATTCAACGAAAAAGGTTTAGTTCCAGTTATTGTACAAGAAGTTAACGGTGAAGTATTAATGCTCGATTATATGAATAAAGAGGCTTTACAAAAAACGATAGATACTGGAAATACTTGGTTTTATGATTGCTTGCGTAATAAGCTTTGGCAAAAAGGAACAATTTCAGGTAATAAACAAATAATTAGTGAAATTTTTTATGATTGTGATAAAAATGCTTTATTAGTAAAAGTACATCAAAATGGCGTAGCTTGTAAAACAGGAACATATAGTTGTTTTACTAATCGTAGATTATTCCCAGATGAAAAAGATTTAATTCCAGTGGCACAAGGTCAAGATAATACAGCTATTGCAAAAATATTGAACGAATTATATCAAAGAATCAAAGATTGTCAAATTCATCAAGTAAAAGGTTCGTATACTTATAATTTATTTAGTGAAGGACAAGACTCTGTTTTAGCTAAATTGGGAATGCAAGCGACAAAATCTGTAGTTGCCTCTAAAAATTTGGATAGAGATGAAATCCTTAGTGAAATGGGTGATTTGTGGTATCATTGTTTGATATTACTTGCATATCATAATATTACTCCTGAAGAATTACTTGCTGAACTTATGCAACAACGACATGGTGGGAAATATCACGATTTAGATAAGCATGAATTAAAAAAATACATGGATTAAAATTTAGATTAAAAAGATAAATAAGTAAATAAGGTGGATTAGTAATGAGTAATGCAAGAATAGAATATATGAAAGAATCTGCATGGAAACGTGGCATGGGTAAAAAAGTGGAAAAAATACCACCTTTTGAATTACCATATGCCAAAGATGCAGTATTGGTAGACCTTGTAGAACCAGATATTTTACCAGATAAAAATATAAATTTTTTGGAAATGGTAGAAGTTCGTTCTACAATTCGTCAATATGATGATGAGAAAGAATTAACTAATAAAGAATTATCATATTTACTTTGGTGTACTCAAGGTCTAAAAATGGTCATGCAGACAAAAACTATTCGTAATGTACCATCAGCTGGCGGAAGAAATGCTTTAGAAACTTTCTTATATATTCGTCGTGTTGAAGGCATTAAACCGGGGTTATATCGCTTTTTACCATTAGAACATAAGTTATTATTAGTATCTGATGCAGATGATATTGAAGAAAAAATTTGTGGTCAATTTTCTACAATTGGTGTTGCAAATAATTCTGCAGTAGTATTTTTATGGACTGCTGTATATGAAAGAATGGCTTGTATGTTTGGTGAACGTGCATATCGTTATATTTATTTAGATGCAGGTCATGTTTGTCAGAATTTATATTTAGCAGCACAGACAATGCATATAAAAGTATGTGCATTAGGTGCTTTTGATGATGAAATTTTAAATCAAAATCTTGGTTTTGATGGAGAAAATCAATTTGTTGTTTATGGTGCAGGTGTAGGAAAATAGAATAAGCTAGAGTAAAAGAACTCAATTAAGTGATACTTATGAGTGTTACTTAATTGAGTTCTTTTTGTATATAATTTAAATTTTCCGCATAAAAATATAATGAGGAAATTTTTATAATATTTAAAATAAAATACAAAAATATTTCCGCATGTTGCGGAAAACAATCAATCTATGATGGATTGCTAATTTTTGATACAATTTAATCAAGTTAAGGGAGTATTGAAAATGGCAAAGATTAATAAACGAAGAAAGAAAATATTTGATATGTTAAAAGAACATCAAACAGGATTGAGTGGAGAATTTATGTCTCAACAGTTAGGTGTTTCTTCAAGAACAATACGTTCAGATATAAAAGCTTTACAAGAATATTTAGTTGAATATGATATACGAATAATTTCTAGCCCTAATAAGGGATATCGCTTTAATAAATTTGAGCAACTTGATACTGCTGAACAAAATTTGTTTCAAGAAGGTGTTAGTAATTTAGAAACAGCAAAACAAAGGATAAATTATATATTGTATAGACTGTTAGAAAATACTTTTAAAGATATTGTTATTACACAAAATGATTTAGCAGAAGAAATGTATATAAGTTTATCTACATTAAAGATGCATTTAAATGAAGTAAAAGATATCTTACAAAAATATGATTTAAAAGTTACACAATATAAAACAAAGGGTATAAAGGTTATTGGTGAAGAAGTTAAGATACGTTATTGCATAGTAGATATGATAAATACATGTAGTACAGAAAAATTTTTCCAGAAGATTTTAGCAAATGTAGATATTGAGTTATTAGATAAAATAATAAAAGAAACATTAAGTTATAAAAAAATACAATTAGCAGATAGATCTAAAGAAAAATTTTGTCTACATATAGCAATAGGCATGCAACGTTCTAATTGTAATAAATTTGTATCCTATCCGTCTAGTATTGCTAATAAAATAGAAAATACTTTTGAATATAATGTAGCTAAAGAGTTAATAGATAATATATTAAAAAAGATGAATATAGATATAGCTTGTTCAGAAGTATATTATATTGCTCAATGCTTATTAGCTAGCAAGAAATTAACAGATATTAGTGAATCAATGGACAAAAAACATGTAAAAAAATTAGTAAATATAATTTTAAAAGAAATTCATGAAAAGTTATCTATTGATTTTACTAACGATGAATATTTGATTGATGGTTTAACATTACATTTAAACATAGCATTAACAAGAATTCAATTTCAGATGAATATCAGAAATGAATTGTTAGAAACTATAAAAAATGATTATCCGTTAGCATTTCAAATGGGGGTAATTGCTGGTAAAATTGTTGAACAATATGACAACATAAAAATTAATGAGAATGAAATTGGTTATATAGCTTTACATTTTGGTGCAGCATTAAGTAGAAATGGTATAAAAGAAAATATTCAGGCTAAAAATATAATAATAGTATGCTCTTCAGGATTAGGGATATCTGTATTACTAAAGGCGAAAGTTGAAGAATATTTTCATAATAGATTAAATGTAGTAAAAGTTTTACCAGGTTATGAAGTTAATGAGAAAACACTAGAAAATATAGATTATATATTATCTACAGTTCCATTAAAAAATATTGCTTCAGATAAAATAATTAAAATTAATCGTATGTTACAAAAAGAAGATGTAGAAAATATTGAAAATAAGATTTTTCACAAAATAGATACAGATTTAATAGAAATTACAACTTTTTTTAATAAAGATAATTTTTATATTGATAAAGATTTTGAAACAAAAGAAGAGTGTATAAATTTTTTAGCGGATGAGGCTATAAAAAAAGATTTAATGGATGAAATGTCTAAAGAATCTATTTTTGAAAGAGAAGAGATATCATCTACATCAATAGGTGATTTAACAGCAATACCACATCCAATATCAACAGATACAAAAAAATCTTTTATCTCTATTTTAGTATTAAATAAACCTATAATGTGGGGAGATTTTTTAGTACAGGTTGTATTTCTATTAAATATAGAAAAATCAAAAGCTAATTTATGGGAGCCTATGTTTTTAAAATTGTATAACTATATAAAAGAAAAAAATGGAATAAATTCATTATTAAAAAATAAATCATATGATATGTTTTTAAAAGAATTTATAAGTTTTTCTCAAATATAAGTAGGTGCATATTTTTATGGAAAAAAATATAGAAATAAAAAAAGAAGTAGTATTTTATGCTAAGTTATTAGATAAAAAAGGTTTAGTTAATCCATTAGAAGGTAATATATCAATTTATGATAGAGATAGTAATAAGTTATACATTACACCATCAGGAACAAGAAAATCTTTATTAACGGAAAGTGCTATAGCTGTTTTACAAAATGGAAAACAAATAGAAGGATATTTAAAACGTTCTAGTGAGTATTTATTACATGAAGCTGCACTAAAAGCTAGACCAGATTGTAATGCAGTAGTGCATACACATGCGCCATATTTAACAGCTTTTGCATATTGTAATAAAGATATAAAATTACGTTGTTCATCGACATTTGCTTTATTGTTTGAAGAGATTCCATGTTTACCATATGGGCAGCCAGGAACAAAAGATATAGCAAATGGAATTGAAGAAGCTATAAAAGAGCATGATTTGATATTACTAGGAAATCATGGTTGTTTAACAGTAGCACCCACTTTAGAAAAAGCTATAGCTATTTTAGAAGCTGGTGAAGAAGTTATGAAAATATATACAATAGCTAGCTCTATAGGAACAATAAAAGATATAGCTAATGATAAATGGGAAAAAATGTGTAATGAACATCTTGGTAGTAAAAGAAATAGGTATAAGAGAAGGGAGTGAAGAGAATGCAGGCTGCTATTATGTATGGACCAAATGATATAAGGGTAGAGAATATAGAAAAACCAAAGTGTCCACCAAATGGTCTAATTTTAAAAGTTTTATCAATAGGTTTATGTGGTTCAGATATTAGAAATATGACAACAGATTCATGTAAAGGAAAATATCCACATATATTTGGTCATGAAATAGTAGGTATGGTTGATGAAATAGATATAAATACACCAAAATATAAAGTTGGAGATAAATTATATATTTATCCTGAGGATCATTGTTTAAAATGTGATGAATGTAGAGCTGGTCATAGTGAAAATTGCTTAAATCCAGGTGATTATATTGCTAGACAAGGTGGTTTTGCTGATTTTGTTGTTGTGACGAATAAGCAAATTAATAGAGATGCAGTCTTTAAATTACCTGAAAACATAAATTTAGATAATGCTACGCTTAGTGAACCATTATCATCAGTATATGCTTGTCAAGAAAATATTAATATTACACTAGGAGATAGTGTGGTTATTATTGGAGCAGGGCCTATAGGCTGTTTTCATGCGCAAATGGCAAAAATAAGAGGAGCTAAATGCGTTATTATGGTTGAAATTAATGATAAACGATTGGAAATGGCAAAACAGTTTGGTGTTGATTATACTATCAATAGTTTAAAAGAAAATCCTGTAGCTAAAATAAAACAGATTACAAATAATAAAGGTGCTGATAAAGTAATATCAGCTAATCCATCAAGTAATGCTCAGGCGCAAAGTATTTTTATGGCGAAAGCTGGAGGAATAGTAGTATTTTTTGGTGGTGTTCCTAAAGGGACACTAGTTAGTTTGGATACAAATTACATTCATTATAATAATTTATGGATTTATGGTCATTTTGGAGCTAATAGTATACAAGTACAAAAAGCGTTTGAATTGGCTATTAGTAAAAATTTTCCAGCAGAAAAATTTATTACTCATGTATTGCCATTAAAAGATATTAATAAAGGTATAGAGTTAACAAAATCAGGAGAGGCTATAAAAGTAGTTTTACATCCTAATTTAAATTAATAAAAATTATAAATATTTTGAGGAGGAATTTAAAATGATTAAAGGATTAGTTGCATGCGGTAGCGGAATTGCTACATCAACAGTTGCTCAGCAGGCAGTAAAAAAAATATTGGCAGATGCAGGTATTGAAGCTGATATTAGTAAAGGAAATATCACAGAAATTCCAGTAAAACAGAACACTGTAGATATTATTTTTACAACATCTAATTATACACAACCTACAAAAGTTCCTGTAATAAAAGTTTTTGGTTTAATTTCTGGAATTGGAAAAGATAAAATTAAAGATGAAATTATTGCAGCTTGTTTAGAAATTGAAAAAAATAAATAAATTTTTTATTTAATTATCTGAGAAGCGTTAGTTATCAAAATATTTGTTTTTTTTGAAAATTAACGCTTCTTGAAGAAAGGTTGAAGAATATGGATACGTTATTAAACATTGTTCAAACAATATTAGGTATGGGTGCTGTTGTAATATTACCTATTATGATATTTATACTTGGACTTATTTTTAGAATGAAAATTGGTGCAGCTATTCAAGCTGGCTTAATGATTGGTATCGGTTTTCAGGGGTTATTGTTAGTTATTAATTTATTAATGGCATCTATTGATCCTGTTGTTAAATATTATCAAAGTATGGGTAGTGGTTTTACTACTGTAGATATTGGTTGGGCTGCTTTGGGAGCAATTTCATGGACAGCACCATTTGCCCCACTTGCAGTACCACTTATTATTTTAGCTAATGTTATTTTAATAAAAGTTGGCTTAACAAAAGTAATGAACGTAGATATGTGGAACTATATTCATTTCTTAATTCCAGGTGCAGTAGCTTATGCTTTATTTGATAGTGTTATTTTAGGATTAGTTATTACAGTTGGTTTATCTATTTTAGCTTTATTTATTGCTGAAAAAGTAGCTCCTCATTGGGAAAAAGTTTTTGGTTTAGAAGGTACAACTTGTACTTGTATGTCATTCATTAGTTATATGTGGCCATTATCAATAATTATTAATAAAATTATTGATTGTATTCCAGGGTTAAATAAATTTGATTTAGATTTGACAAAATTACAATCTAAAATTGGATTTTTTGGTAATCCAGCATTTATAGGGTTAATTGTAGGTATTTTATTAGGTATTATAACAGAACAACCAATTACAACAATTACTACTATTGCAATGGGTCTTGCTAGTGTACTTTTATTAATCCCAAGAATGGTTGCAGTAATGATGGAAGGTTTATCTTCTATTGGTACAGCTGCAAATGATTTTATGCAAAAACATATTGCTAAAGACGCACAATTATGGATTGGTATGGATGTATGTTTAGGTTTAGGTCATCCAACTTGTATCGTATGTACTGCACTTTGTATTCCATTTACAATTTTATTAGCATTTATTATTCCTGGAATGACATTTTTCCCAATCGGTTTATTAACAAGTATTTGTTATATAACTGTTATGTGTGTAATGGCAAGTAATGGTAACTTAGTTCGTTCATTAATTTGTTCAATGGTAAGTATTGTTTTAATTACTTGGGCAGCAAATACTTTTGCGCCAGAGGCAACAATGATGTTAAAAGCATTAGGTGTTCCAGTTGAAGGTATGATAACAGAAGGTGGACATTTTGGTTTTAATTTACCAGTAGTTATTATAAGTGCTATTTCTAGAATTTTAGGATAATAAAATTTTTTATAGGCTAATAGTTTTAAGTCTATTATGTGAGGTTTATATGAATGGATAATTCAAAAAAATATATAGCTATAGAAGCAGATGCACAAAATTGGGAAGAAGCAATAAAACTTTGTGGAGAAGCTTTAATTGCTAATAATTGTATAGGACAAGGTTTTGTAACAGCTTGTATAGAAAGAGAAAAATCATTTCCAACTGGGTTACCAACTGTAATACCTGTAGCTATACCACATGCAGCTTCTGATGAAGTTAATATAACATCAGTATGTATATTGAAGTTAAAAAATCCAGTAGAATTTAAACGAATGGATGATTCTAGCGAATCTATTAGAGCAAGATTAGTCTTTAATTTAGCAATAAAAGGACATAATGAACATCTTGATTATTTACAAAATTTAATTGCATTTGTTATGGACGAAGAAAAAGTGAAAAAATGTTTATCTTTGTCATTAGGTGAAATACCTAATTATTTGGAAAATAATATGTCTTAATGATGTAAAAAATAAGTGAGGTGTTCTTGATGAATAATAATATAAAAATATTACCATCATTATTTGCAGCAGATATTTTTGATTTAAAAAGTCAAATAAAGATATTAGAGAGATGTAAAGTTGATTTATTGCATATCGATGTTATGGATGGAAATTTTGTAAGTCGAATGGCATTTGGCGCAGAGCATATACAAATGATAAAAAAATATACAAAGATACCTTTAGATGTACATTTGATGGTTAAATATCCAGAGAAACATATCAGTGATATTTTAGAAGCTGGAGCAGATATTATTACAATTCATCAAGAATCTACATTATGTTTATATCATTGCTTAGAAATGATACAAAGAAAAGGGAGAATGGCTGGAGTAGTCTTAAGTCCAGCCACTCCAGTTCAAAATATAAAATATATTTTATCTTTAATTGATATGGTATTGATAATGACAGTAAATCCTGGTGAAAAAAATCAAGTATTTTTGTTTGATATGATAAATAAAATTAAAGAGGTATCAGAATTATTAAAAGACAAGAATATTGATATAGAAGTTGATGGTAGTATTGATGATAAAACAGCAGTATTATGTCAAGCTGCAGGAGCAAATATTTTTGTATCTGGTGGATATATATTTAATAATAATAATATTGAACAACAAATTGTTAAATTACAACAAGCTTTAAAGATAAAAAATAAAATATAGAGGTATTTTTATGATAATGGAGATTGAAGATATTATAAAAGAAATATCTAATGTAACTAATATGGTTACGGATGAACAATTAACGTTATTTATAAAAAAAATAAATGAAGCCAAAAGGATAATTGTTTGTGGTACTGGTAGAAGTGGATTAATGTTAAAATCTTTTGCTATGAGATTAATGCAAATAGGATATATTTCTTATGTAGTTGGAGAAACAATTACACCTGCAATAAAAGAAGGTGATTTATTAATCGTAGCGTCAGCATCTGGGGAAACTAATAGTGTTTGTCAAGCCGTAAAATCAGCTCAGAAAGAAAATGTAAAAGTAATTACAATAACAGCTAATGAACAATCAACATTGTATAAACTTCAACAAGCATTAATAACAATAAAAGTATCTACTAAATTTAATACAGTAAATATTACAAAACAACCATTAGGGAGTTTATTTGAACAGGCATTATTAATAATATTTGATGCAATTATTTTGAAAATAGCAAAAGAAAATGAAAATATGAATTCAGTTATGGCAATGAGACATGCTAATATAGAATAAATATATTTTTCATATATAAATAGGAGGTTTTATAAATGGATGCATTAAGATTTTATGGAGTTAGAGATATTAGATTTGAAGAAGCACCAGAACCTATTATAGAAACTGATAGTGAAGTTAAAATTAAAGTAAAAGCTGTCGGAATTTGTGGTTCAGATATTCATAGATATGCTCTCTTAGGTCCATATGTTCCTGGAACTGTATGGGGTCATGAATTTTCTGGTGAAGTAGTAGCTGTTGGTAAAAATGTAACAAAAGTAAAAGTAGGACAAAAAGTAACAGCTTGTCCAGCACTTTATTGTGGAAAATGTGATTCCTGTAAAAAAGCTAAATTTGCACAATGTGAAAATTTGGGTGTAATAGGACAACATCATCAAGGTGCTTTTGCTGAATATATTGTTATGGAAGAAGAAAATGTAGTTCCTGTTCCAGAAAATGTTTCATATGATGCAGCGGTAATGGTGGAACCATCTTGTGTAGTAGCACATGGATATTATAAAGTAAATCTTGATCCTGGAGATACGGTAGCTGTTGTTGGTTGTGGTACAATTGGTTTATTAGCTATTCAATGGGCAAAAATTTTTGGAGCAAGTAAAGTAATTGCTATTGATATTGATGATGCTAAATTAGAATTAGCAAAAAAATTAGGTGCTGATGAAACAATTAATTCTAGAAATAAAGAACCATTTGAAGAAGTTCATAAAGTAAATGGCGGAAAAGGTGTAGATGTAGCAGTAGAATCTGCAGGAACACCAATTACTTCTGCGCAAACATTTTCATTAGCTGATAAAGGTGGAAGAGTTTTATTTGTAGGTATTCCTTATGGGGATGTTATGGTAAAACGCTTATATTTTGAAAAAATTGTTAGAAATGAATTGAAAGTATATGGTTCATGGAACGCAATATCAGCACCATTCCCAGGAAAAGAATGGACATCAACAGTTCATTTTATAGCAAATGGACAGTTAAAAATGGATCCATTAATTACTCATCGTTTACCATTGAGTAAAGGTGTGGAAGCTTTAGAAATGACTGCAGAAAGAAAAGTATCTTTTGGTAAAATAATGCTTCATCCAGAAGATAAATAATTATAAAAAATATGGAGTGCATTTTATGGAAAAATTATTGTGTCCATCAATGATGTGTGCTAAATATGAAAATTTAGCAGAAGAAATAAAGGAGCTTGAAGAAGCCAATATTGATATATTCCATATAGATATAATGGATGGAGATTTTGTACCTAACTTTGGAATGGGTTTACAAGATACAGAGTTGATTTGTAAATTATCATCAAAAAAAGTAGATGTACATTTAATGATAAATAATCCTAGTCGATATATAAAAAAATTTGCTGATTTAGGAGTAGATATAATTTATATTCATCCAGAATCAGAAAGGCAACCTGTTAAAACATTACAAGAGATAAGAGAATTAGGTAAAGAAGCAGGTATTGTATTAAGCCCTGAAATTTCTGTAGATACAATAAAACCGTTATTATCATTAATAGATTATGTTATGGTGATGACTGTTAATCCAGGTTTTGCAGGACAAAAATATTTATCTTTAGTAGATGAAAAAATAGATGAATTAGTAAAATTTAAGGATAAATATAATTTTAAAATTTTAATTGATGGAGCATGTTCACCAGAAAAAATAAAAATACTTTCATTAAAGGGTGTACAAGGTTTTGTGTTAGGAACATCAGCTTTATTTAATAAAAATAAAAAATATAAAGAGATTATTCCTAAATTACGTAATCTTTAATGATGGGGGATTTGTTATGAAACAAATAGTGATAGGTTCAGACCATGCTGGTTATAAAATGAAACAATTTTTAATACAGCAATTGCAAGATGCTGGTTATGATGTGGAAGATAAAGGAACTTATAGTGAAGATTCTGTAGATGCTGGTGCTTATGCTATAAAAGTCTGTGAAGATGTAGCTAATAATTTAGATACTAAATATGGTATTTTAATTTGTGGTACAGGTATTGGTATGTCAATGATGGCCAATAAAGTAAAAGGTATAAGAGCGTCTTTAGTAAGTGATTTATTTTCAGCAGAAATGACAAGAGCTCATAATGATGCAAATGTTTTGTGTATGGGAGCAAGAATTATTTCTGAATATATGGCATGGGAATTTACAAAAGTTTGGCTTAGCACAGAACATTTAGGTGGAAAATATGCTAAACGTGTAGAAGCCATGATGAATTATGAAAAAAATAAATAAATATAAAATAATAGTCATTATATAAAAAATAATTATCCCAATATTCTGGATAATTTAGAATTAAAGGAGGTATAGCCTAATGAATATAGAGCAAAAATCTGTAAATGCTATTCGTGTATTAGCAGCAGATACTGTACAAAAAGCTAATTCAGGTCATCCTGGTATGCCACTTGGTAGTGCAGCAATGGCATATGAATTATGGGCTAATCATTTAACACATAATCCTAAAAATCCTAAGTGGGTAAATAGAGATAGATTTATTTTATCAGCTGGACATGCTTCAAGTTTATTATATTCACTTCTTCATTTATTTGGATATGGTTTAACTATTGAAGATATGAAAAACTTTAGACAAGATAATTCTTTAACACCTGGTCATCCAGAATATGGTCATACTGTAGGTGTAGAAGCAACTACAGGACCATTAGGTGCTGGTATGGGAATGGCTGTAGGTATGGCTATGGCTCAAGCCCATATGGCAGCTACTTTTAATACTGAAGATTATAATATTATTGATAACTATACTTTTGTATTAGGTGGCGATGGTTGTATGGAAGAAGGAATATCTTCGGAAGCATTCTCGTTAGCTGGTACATTAGGTTTAAGTAAATTAATTGTTTTATATGATAGCAATAATATTACTATTGAAGGTAATACAGATTTAGCATTTACAGAAGATGTAAATAAACGTATGGAAGCATTTGGTTTCCAGACTTTAACTGTTGAAGATGGTAATAATTTAGAAGAAATTAGCAAAGCTATTGAACTTGCTAAGTCAGAAAAGACAAAACCATCATTTATTACAGTAAAGACTAAAATTGCATTTGGTTGCCCTGCTAAAGAAGGTAGTGAATCCTCACATGGTTCACCATTAGGTGAAGAAAATGTAAAAGCTTTACGTGATAATCTTGGTTGGGAAGAACAAGAAGCATTTGTAATTCCACAAGATGTATATGATAATTTTGCTCAAAAAGCTAAAAAAGGACAAGAAGCTGAAGACAATTGGAATAAATTATTCAAAGCTTATTGTGAAAAATATCCAGAAAAGAAAGCACTATGGGATAAATATTTTGCAGTAATCGATGATGAAAAATTATTAAATTGCGATGAATTTTGGTCTTATGAAGATAAACCGCAAGCAACAAGAAGTTTATCTGGAAATATGATTAATCGTTTAGCTAAAATTATGCCAAATTTCTGGGGTGGTAGTGCTGACCTTGGACCATCAAATAAAACTGTAATTAAAGATGGCGGAAGTTTTAGCAAGAATAATTATTTAGGTAGAAATATCCATTATGGTGTTCGTGAATTTGCTATGGCAGCAATTGCCAATGGTATTACTTTATATGGTGGAACAAAAACATTTGTAGGTACATTCTTTGTATTTAGTGATTATTTAAAACCTATGGCAAGATTGGCTGCTTTGATGAAAATACCTGTAACTTATGTATTGACACATGATAGTATTGGTGTTGGTGAAGATGGACCAACTCATGAACCTATTGAACAGTTAGCAATGCTTCGTGCTATGCCTAATATCAATGTATTTCGACCAGCTGATGCGATAGAAACAGCTGTAGCTTGGTATAGTGCAATTACAAGTAAAGAAACACCGACAGTTTTAGCGTTATCTAGACAAAATTTACCACAATTAAAAGGCAGTAGTAAAGATGCTTTAAAAGGTGGTTATATTATAGATAATTCATTTAAACAAATTCCGGACGCGATTATTATAGCGACAGGTTCAGAAGTAAGTTTAGCAATTGAGGCAAAAAAACAATTAATTGAAGAAGGCTTTGATATTCGTGTAGTAAGTATGCCATGTATGGATATTTTTGCTCAACAAAGTGAAGAGTATAAAGAATCTGTTTTACCTCAACTTGTAGAGAAACGTTTAGTTGTAGAAGCAGGCTCAAGCATTTGTTGGGGACAATATCTTGGTTTTAAAGGTAAATCTATAACAATGGATACATTTGGAGCATCAGCGCCAGCAGATGTATTATTTAAAAAATTTGGTTTTACTGTTGAGAATATAGTTAATACAGCATTATCTATGCTTAAATAAAATATTTTACACATACCCCACCCAAAACCTTATTTTGGAGTGTCCCTTAAAAAATAAGGGCACTCCTTATTTTTTTGAAATAATATAAAAATAATAAGAATGATAAGAATAGGAATGATAGAAATGACAATAATATTATCACCTTCAATTTTAGCAGCAGATTTTAGTTGTTTAGCTGATGATATAAAAAGATTAGAACAATCGGGTATAAAGGATTTACACCTTGATATAATGGACGGACATTTTGTAAAAAATATTACTTTTGGTGTTGATTTAATAAAACATTTACGAGTAAAAACTAAGATGAATTTTGATGCACATTTAATGGTAACTAATCCAGAAAATTTGTTACAAGATTTAAAACAAGCAGGAGTAAATTCTGTAACAGTGCATGTAGAGGCATGTAAGCATTTATATCATGTGGTGGAAACTATCAATAAATTAGGTATGCAAGGCGGAGTAGTATTAAATCCAGCTACTAATTTTGAGAGTTTAAAATATATGGCTGAAGATGATATTTTAAAAAAAGTCTTAATAATGTCTGTAGAACCAGGATTTGGAGGTCAAGCATATTTACCAATGAGTACAAAGAAAATTCAAGATTTGGCAAACTGGAGAAATGAACATAATTATAAATTTACTATTCAAGTAGATGGCGGTATTAATTTAAACAATATAAAAACTGTAGTAAAAGCTGGAGCTACAGATATAGTAATTGGTTCATCTATATTTAAAAATAGAGAAATAGAAAAAAATGTAAGGGATTTTAAAAATATTTTAGGTATTTAATGAATTTTAATAAAAATAATAGATAAGTGGGTGAAAAAATTGACAAAAAAAGATATTTTACCTATACTAGCAGTGTCAGCATCAGTGTCTTGTATGGATTTAGGGTGTTTGAAGAAATGTATACAGTCTGTAGAAGATTCTGATATAGCATTTTTTCATTATGATGTTGTAGATGGTAAATTTAATAAATGTTATATTTTGGGTGATATTTTTTGTGAATATTTGAAACAGCATAGTAATTTACCTATAGAAGTACATTTAGCAGTATATGATATAGATAATTATGTTGATATTTTTGCGAAAAAAAAAGTAGATTATATTGCAGTTCATTATGAAGCAATGAACAATCCAAAAGAAACATTTGCTAAAATACGTGATTTAGGTGCAACGCCAGTATTAGCTTATCGGGCAGATACTAAGCCACAGGAAGATTTGATAGAATTAGCTCCATTATGTGCATGGATTTTAAAACTTACCGTAAATCCAGGTTTTTCTGGACAGAAAATGAATCTTCAAGCTATAGAACATATAAAAATTATGAAAAAAATGTTAGAAAATCATGGTATTAAAACAAGAATACAAGCAGATGGAAATGTAAACAGTAACACTATAAAAACACTATTTGATGCAGGTGCTACTATTTTTACAGGTGGTACATCAGGATTGTTTATTCCCAATAAAACTATACGGGAGAATTTAAATAATTTATTGAAACCATTAAAATAAAATGAAAATTTAAAAAATATGAGGTGAGGTAATGAAATATTTATTTGATACAGCCAATTTAGATCTAATAAAAACATATGCTAATAAATTGCCGATTTATGGCATTACTACAAATCCTAGTATTATAAAAAAAGAAGGAAAAATAGATTTTTTTGCACATTTTAAAGAAATAAGAAAAATTATCGGTCAAGAAAAAACTTTGCATGTACAGATAACTACAAATACTTGTAAAGAAATTATGCTTGAGGCAAAAGCAATTTGTGAAAAAATAGATAAAAATGTATATATTAAAATTCCTGTAACTATTGAGGGATTAGAGGCTATTAGTAAGTTAAAAAAAGAAGGTTTTAATATTACAGCGACTGCAATTTATACTAAAATGCAAGGATTATTAGCTATGGAAGCAGGTGCGGATTATATTGCTCCATATTATAATAGAATGCAAAATTTAGATATAGATTCAGATAAAACTATTTTGACTTTCGCGAATACAATAGAAAAATATAATTATAAAACTAAGATATTGGCTGCTAGTTTTAAAAATATGGGGCAAGTTAATCGTGCAATTGAAAATGGTGCTCAAGAAATAACTTTAGCTCCAGAAATTATGTTAGAAGCATTTAAAAATCCATCAATAGATAAAGCTGTAAAAGATTTTTATCAAGACTGGATAAAAACGATTGGTGATATAAGTATCGATAAATTATAAAATGAATATGAACTGCACCCTTAAAGTAGTATATAAAAACAACTTTAAGTGGTGTGGTTTTTTTATATCAAAAATGAATAAAAATAAAAAGATCATTTACTTTTATTGAAAATAATAAATATAGACCTTAGTTAAATACTTATAGATTATACTAAATATGAAGTTTATTTTTATATTAAATATTGTTCAGAAATCTGAACAAATTGCTTGATTATAACTTAGTCTTTAGAGTATAATTTATATATAATTATTTTAACAATTAAAGAAATAGGTGATTTTTCTAATGGATAAAATGGATAAAGTCCAAGCTCTTGAAAATGCTTTAAAACAAATTGAACGTGATTTTGGTAAAGGTTCTATCATGAAATTAGGCGATGCGTCTGCAAATATGAATATTGAAGTTATTCATACTGGATGTTTACCTTTAGATGCTGCTTTAGGTGTTGGCGGTGTGCCACGTGGACGTATTGTGGAAATCTTTGGCCCTGAATCTTCTGGTAAAACTACAGTTGCGTTGCATATTGTAGCTGAAGCTCAAAAAACAGGTGGTGTTGCTGCTTTCATCGACGCAGAACATGCTCTTGACCCAGTATATGCTAAAAAATTAGGTGTAGATATCGATAATTTATTGATTTCTCAACCAGATAATGGTGAACAAGCTCTTGAAATTGCTGATGCCCTTGTACGTAGTGGGGCAATTGATGTAGTAGTTGTTGACTCTGTTGCAGCACTCG
Source organism: uncultured Megamonas sp. (assembly GCA_963558795.1). Lineage (GTDB taxonomy): Bacteria > Bacillota > Negativicutes > Selenomonadales > Selenomonadaceae > Megamonas. The sequence continues at coordinate 75,437 of CAUWIH010000001.1, forward strand.
TACCAAAAGCGGAAATTGAAGGCGATATGGGCGATTCTCATGTAGGTTTACAAGCGCGCTTGATGTCTCAAGCAATGAGAAAATTAACTGGTATTATCAGTAAATCTCGTACTACTGCTATTTTTATTAATCAGATTCGTGAAAAAGTAGGCGTTATGTTTGGTAATCCTGAAACTACAACAGGTGGTAGAGCACTAAAATTCTATGCGTCTGTTCGTTTAGATGTTCGTAAAATTGATACCTTAAAACAAGGTAATGACCCAGTAGGTAGCAGAACAAGAATAAAAATTGTAAAAAATAAAGTAGCACCTCCATTTAAACAAGCTGAATTTGATATTATGTATGGTGAAGGTATTTCTCGAGAAGGTAGTCTCATTGATATGGGTACAGCTTTTGAAATTATGGATAAAAGTGGTACATGGTATTCTTATCAAGGTACTCGTTTAGGTCAAGGTAAGGAAAATGTAAAAGCATATCTAAAAGAACATGCTGATACTGCTTTAGAAATCGAAAATAAAATTCGTGAAAAACTTTTTGCCTCGGAAACTGATACTGCCGAAAATACAACTGATAACAAAGCAGATGAAGTAGCAAATGATGAAGCTACAAAATAAAAAAACAGCTTTAGTTTATGCTGTAGATTTATTATCTAAACGAGGCTATAGTACTCAGCAATTAATTACTAAATTAAAACGCAAAGAATATTCCGCAGAAGAAATTCAAGAAGCTATCGAACGTTTAATTAATAGACATTATTTAGATGATACAGATTTATGCCAACGACAATATGAGGCTTATTTAGCTGAGCAACGACGTAGCTTAAAAGCAATAAAATATAAATTAAGCGAAAAAGGGTTTTCTAAAGAAGATATTTCTTTGGCGGAAGAAAATTTAGATATTGATATTTTAGATTTTGAATATAATGTATGTTTAAGATTACTATATAGTCATTATAATCTTAATACAGCTGAAAAATTAAAATGCCAAGCATATCTTTATCGAAAAGGATTTAATTCGTCTGCTATTCGTTTAGCAATTGAAGATTTTTTTCAAAAATAAGCTAATAATGTGTATTATAAATTATGCAAATAAAAAACTGTCGCTATAAAATGCGACAGTTTTTTTGTATACATATAAATTTTATTTAGATTCGATAGCATCGATAGCATCGATAACAGCACTTCGAAATCCTTTACGTTCTAATGTAGATACACCTACAATAGTAGTACCACCTGGAGAGCAAACAGCGTCTTTCATTGCACCTGGATGATTATTTGTTGCTAATTGTAAAGCACCAGTACCTACAAGCATTTGGCTGGCTAATTTATAAGCTACAGGACGAGAAAGTCCGTGCATAACACCAGCGTCAGCTAAAGCCTCGATAAACATACTAGCAAAAGCAGGGCCACAACCAGCTACTGTACCGCCAATAGACAATAAATGTGTTTCAACAAATTGTACTACTGAAATAGTAGAAAATAACTCTGTAAATAATTTTAATTCATTTTCATCTAAGGAATTTGTTTGTTCACAGATAAAAATACCTTTACCAATAGCAACAGGAGTATTGGGAATAGTGCTTAAATGATGTGTATTTGGTAAAAGAATTTCTTCATATTTAGTAAATGGGAAGTTAGCAGCAATTGAAATTACAGTTTTATTTTGTAATTCAGCTTTTATAGGTGTGATTACTTCTTCAATCATATATGGTTTTACAGCAATAATTATCATATCTGCATTATTTACTACTTCTTTAGCTGTTTTGCAGGCGTTAATATTGTGTTTTTTTGTATTTTGGCAAAGTTTATCCCAATTTTTAGCACAAGCAAAAATTTGTTCTCCCTGAAGAGCGTTTTCACTAATAAGACCTGTAGCAATTGCCTGTCCCATATTACCAAAACCAATAAAACCTAATTTTAAATTATCAAACATAATATACCTTCTTTATTATTTATTTTATTCATTAATATTTAATTTTTCTTCAATAGTATCAATGATTAATTTCGCAAGTTCGGTTTTTTTCATTAATGGAGCTTCTTTCATTTCACCATCACGAGTGATGATTTTGGCAATATTAGTATCAGTATTGAATCCTGCTCCTTGTTGGCTAACATCGTTGGCAACAATCATATCTAAATTTTTGCGTTGTAATTTATCCTTTGCATAGGCTTCTACATTTTGAGTTTCAGCAGCAAATCCTACCAAAAATTGCTTAGTGGTTTTTATTTCGCCAAGCCCTTTTAAAATATCTGGATTTTTTACTAATTCAATAGTCATAGTTTCGTCAGATTTTTTTATTTTTTGAGAGGCAACTTCTTTTATACGATAATCAGATACTGCAGCTGACATAATGGTAATATCACTATCTGCAAAATATTTATGAATATGAGATTGCATATCGCGAGCAGATTCAACTTTGATTAATTTTACATTTTCTGGAGCTGAAATATTAGTTATTCCTGAAACTAAGATTACCTCGCCTCCACGTCTGGCAGCTTCTTCGGCAATAGCATAGCCCATTTTTCCGCTAGAGCGATTACTGATATAACGGACAGGGTCAATAGGTTCTCTAGTACCTGCAGCACTAATGATTATTTTTTTACCTTGAAGAGATTTTTTTACTTCAGTTTTGGCAAAATAATTTTGAATTTCTTCAACTAAAGTAATTGGTTCTGGTAAACGTCCAATGCCATTTATACCACAAGCAAGATGACCACTAGCTGGTTCAATAATATGATAATTTACCTCGCGAAGAGTTTGGATATTTTTTTGCGTAATTGGATTGGTAAACATATTACTATTCATTGCTGGAGCTACTAATACTGGTGCTTTAGTTGCCATAATGACAGTAGAAAGCATATCATCGGCTATACCATTGGCTATTTTGCCAATAATATTAGCTGTAGCAGGAGCAATTAATACTAAATCAGCCAAGCTTGCAAGTGCAATATGTTCTACATTCCAGTTGGTTACTTTTTCCCACATGGATACATTGACAGGATTTCCACTAATTTCTTGAAAAGTAAGTGGTGTTACAAATTCGGTAGCTTCTTTAGTCATTACTACATGAACATTAGCACCTAATTTACGTAATCTACTAGCAACTTCTACTATTTTGTAAGCAGCAATACCGCCACAAACAGCTAATAAAATATTTTTATCTTTTAGCATAATAAAACCTCGTATTAAAATATATTTATTATTATTATATTAATGAATTTCCCAAATTACTAGACTTTCATAATGATTATAATCAAAAATAAAAGGACTTAGTCCTGTAATTTACAGAATTAAGCCCTATATAATCGACATATTATTTTAACATATCGTGATTAATCATGTATTCAGCAATTTGAAGTGCATTTAAAGCAGCGCCTTTTCTGATTTGGTCTCCACAAAGCCATAAATTTACAGCATTAGCTACAGAATAATCTTTACGAATACGGCCTACATATACATCGTCTTTACCGGAAGTCATAAGTGGCATAGGATATTCCATTTCATTAGGATTATCTTGAACAGTTACTCCAGCAAAATCAGCTAAAGCTTGTTTAATATCATCTAAGCTGACTTCTTTTTCAAGTTCAATATTCACAGATTCTGCATGGCTACGATATACAGGCACACGTACAGTAGTAGCTGTAATACCAATTTCATTATCTTCCAAGATTTTATGAGCTTCGTTAATCATTTTCATTTCTTCTTTTGTATATAAATTATCTTGGAATACATCAATTTGTGGAATTAAGTTAAATGCAATTTGATAATGTTTTGGAAGAGATGCACCAGGTAAAATATTAGCAACGACTTCTTTACCTTCAACGATAGCTTGTACTTGGTCTTCAAGTTCAGCCATAGCTTCTTTACCACCACCAGAAACAGCTTGATAAGTAGATACTACGATGCGTTTGATTTTGGCTAAATCATAGATAGGTTTTAAAGCCATTACCATGATAATTGTAGAACAGTTTGGATTAGCAATAATACCTTTATGACGAGCAATAGCTTGAGGATTTACTTCAGGAACAACAAGAGGTACTTCAGGGTCCATACGGAAAGCACTAGAGTTATCAATAACTACTGCACCAGCTTCTACAGCAGGTTTAGCAAATACTTTACTTGCAGAGCCACCAGCAAAAAGTGCTATATCGATATTTTCAAAAGAATTTTCAGTTGCTTCTTCTACAGTATATTCTTTACCCATAAAATTAATTTTTTTACCAGCAGAACGATGAGAAGCGAGCATTTTTAATTCATTAAAAGGAAAATTACGTTCTTCAATAAGATTTAAAAATTCTTGTCCAACAGCACCAGTTGCACCTAAAATTGCTACGTTATATTTTTTCATAAAACATCTCTCCAGTAAACATAATCTAATTATTAGTCCATAATATTATCTAAGTTGCAAGTAAGACCTGCTTTTAAATCAACAATTTTTTTACAAGCCAAAACTACGCCTGGCATAAAAGAAGTTCTATCGATAGAATCATGACGAATAGTTAATGTTTGTCCTAAACCGCCAAAAATTACTTCTTGATGAGCTACATATCCTGGAAGACGAACACTATGTATTCTCATTCCATCATATTCAGCACCTCTAGCGCCAGCAAGTTTTTCTTTTTCATCTTTATGACCTTGTTTCTTTGATTCACGTACTTGTTTAATCATTTCAGCAGTTACTAAAGCAGTACCTGATGGAGCATCTAATTTATTATCATGATGAAGTTCAATAATTTCTACATCAGGCATATATTTTGCTGCTTCACAAGCCATTTTCATCATAAGAACAGCACCGATAGCAAAGTTTGCAGCGATGAAGCAAGGTGTATCATACTCTTTACCTAAAGCATCAAGTTCAGCTTTTTGTTCATCAGTAAGACCAGTAGTTCCGATAACTGGGCGAACATGATGTTTTATTGCTGTACTTGCAGTATTGAATACTACTTTTGGTTGAGTGAAATCTACCATAACATCAGGTTTTGTTGCATTGATAGTTTCTACCAAATCTGTAGATACGATAATACCAGTTTTGCCACAACCAGCTCTATCGCCTGCGTCCATACCGCCTACGATGTCTACAGCACCTACGAGTTCAAGTTCACTATCTTTCATTACAGCATCAACTACAGTGCTTCCCATACGACCACAAGCACCATTTACAATTACTTTTATCAAGAAAACTCATCTCCTAGAAATTTACACATTTTACTATGAACAATATTATAATGGGAAAAGACTTTAAAAGCAATACGTTTTCAAAAAATATCTAAAGTATATTAGAAATTCAAGCTTTTTTTCTATTAAAATACCATATTGAACCGTAAATAATACATACTAACACTATTACAATCATTAATCTATCCATATTCTGCTGGTAATTGACTATATCATGACCAATTACTACTTCTAAAGCAGTTGAAGGGAATTTACCAATTAAGTTTGCTAAGGCATAATCTTTTAGACTAATACGACTAACTGCACCTAGAGCAGTCAATATTCCCGAAGGAAAATATGGCATTGCACGCAAAATAAGCATGATTTTAAAGCCGTTTTTGCCACTAAATTCATCCGCTTTACGTAGATATTTGGATTTAGCAATTAATTTTTCTGCTGAAGAACGTAAAACTGTACGCATTAACATAAAAGAAATAATAACGCCAACTGTTTCAGCAAGCCAAGAAATGATTATCCCTGGAATCAATCCAAATAATAATCCATTTGCTGTAGACACAAAAATGGATGGTAAAAATCCTAAGGCATTAATTAAAACATCTAAGAAAAAACTAAATACGATAGCCCACATACCAAAAGAATCGATATAGGCAACAGTTTCTTGCATATTGCCATTTGTAGCAATATGCCAAAAATCACTATAAAAATTAGGGTTGGCTATATGAATAGCACCCAAAAGGATTATTAATAATAGGGCAGTGAATATTTTTATAATATGTTCTTTATTTTTCATGGACTTATATATATTCCTTTCATTAAGTTTAATTTTTTTTATTAATATATTATTATACATCGCTAATTTTTAAAAATTTATGTTTATATTGTAAGGTTAAAAGTTCATTTAAAGCTTGTTTATCGATACCAAAATCTATAGCTCGTTGAGCTTCTGTTCTAGCATTTACTAAAATATCAACGTTATTTAAAACATCAGCTATTTTTAAATCAGGTAAACCATGTTGCATTGAACCAAAAAATTGACCTGGGCCACGAAGACGTAAATCTTCTTCTGCAAGTATAAATCCATCAGATATTTTTTCCATTAAATGCAAGCGTTCTAAAGAATTAGCGTTTTTTCCTCGATTTATCAAAATACAATAAGACGCATATTCGCCACGACCAATACGACCACGTAATTGATGAAGTTGGGCAAGACCAAAACGTTCAGCTCCTTCAATAACCATGATACTAGCATTGGGTACATTCACGCCGACTTCGATTACTGTAGTAGAAATTAATACGTCTATATTACCTGCTAAAAATTCATGAAGTAAATTTTCTTTTTCAGCAGGTTTTAGTTTACCATGTAAAAGTCCACAACGAACGCCATATAAATATCCAGAGGTAAGTTCATCATAAATCATTTCTACAGAGACCGCATCACTATTTTCACTTTCTTCGATTAAAGGACAAACTACATAAGCTTGTCTGCCTTTTGCCACTTCATCTTTTACAAATTTATAAATGAGTTCTCGTCTATCTGGCATACGTACAAAAGTACGAATTGGTTTTCTGCCTGGTGGTAATTGCCTAATAAAAGATACATCTAAATCGCCATAAACAGTAAGTGTCATTGTACGAGGAATAGGTGTGGCGGTCATGACTAAAACATCAGGTAAAAAAGTATTTCCTTTTTCTTCTAATTTTGCACGTTGATTTACACCAAAGCGGTGTTGTTCGTCAGTGATTACCAATCCTAAGTTTTTAAATATAACATTATCTTGAATTAAAGCATGAGTACCAATGATTAAATTAATACAACCATCGGCTAAGCCTTCTAATATTGCACGTTTTTCTTTTGTTTTTAGACTACCAGTCAATAATCCTACATGAATATCTAATGGTTCAAGCAAGTCTTTGATTTTTTCATAATGTTGTAAGGCTAGGATTTCAGTAGGAGCCATTAATGCACCTTGAAAACCGTTTTCAATAGCTTTGACTAAAGCTAAAATAGCAATGACTGTTTTTCCTGAGCCTACATCACCTTGTACTAAACGTTGCATTTGCGTATCTTTTTGCATATCTATACAAATTTCTTGCCAAACTTTTTCTTGTTCAGCTGTTAAGGTAAAAGGTAATTTTGTTTTAACTTTATTTACTAAAATATTATTTTCTAAAAATCGAATACCATGATTTTTTACTTGGTGTTGTTTTTTTAGTAATAATAATCCTGATTGGATTAAAAATAATTCTTCAAAAATCAAAGATTCACGAGCTGTAGTTAGTTCTTGTTTGGTTTTCGGAAAATGTATTTTTTGTATAGCTGTTTTTTTATCCATTAAATTATATTTTTTTCGAATAAATTCGGGCACAATCTCTATTAATGATAAATCTTCGTTAAATACTTGGGTTAATAAATTACGAAAATCTTTGGGCTTTAGATAGTCAGGTAAAGTATAAATTGGCATAAAATTATAATGGTTATCCTTATTATCATCAATAGATTTTTCCACAATATCAAAAGAAAGTATTTGGCTCATTGCTAAGTTTCCATAACCACCATAAGCATAACTTACTTTCCCATGAACAAATAATATTTGTTCTGACTTTAATTTCTTTTTTAAATAGGCCTGATTAAAAAAATTTAGTTGAATAGTACCTGTATTATCGGCAAGTATAATTGTTAATAATTTTAAACCACGACGTGTATTTTTTTCAGCTAAAGCTACTATTTTTCCCTGAATATTCACTGTTTCACCAACATTTAGTTCAGCTATGGGAGTAGTATTTTGTTGGTCTTCATAACGACGAGGATAATATGTGATTAAATCATAAATATTTTCAATACCTAATTTTTTTAAAATAGAGGCTTTTTTCGGGCCTACACCTTTTAAAAATTGTACATTTTCTTGTATATTCATTCGCTACACCTATTGTTAAAATTTATACTAATTATAACATAAAAAATATCAAGTTAAGTAAAATAATATTTCTAAAATTGCTTTTGCTATCTATAAGTAATATAATATTTTATACTAAAAATATTATTAAGAAGGTGTTATTATGAAAAAATTTGTGTATTCATTAGTTATGGTAGTGGTTGTCTTTTTATTTAATATACCTATTAATTCAGTAGGAGCTGAGCAACTTCAAGATGAAATTATTGTCAATGGTGCAAAAATTAATGATTATCCTATTATCATCAATGATTGTAATTTAGTACCAGCTAGAGAAGTATGTGCCAAATTAGGATTTACAATTATTTGGAATAATAACACACAAAGCGCTACTATTCAAAGTGATACAATGGCAACAACAGTTAATGTTGGAGAAGATTTATATGTAGCACATAGTATTGAAGCTATTGGCATGACAGCACCAGTTTCTCTTGGCTCTGGTCCTATCCTTATCAATAATAAATTATATGTACCTGCTGAATTATTCCGTATTCTTCAAGGCAACAATCCTTTAAGTTTGACATATACAGACAATCAAATAATTTTTTCAACAATCAATAATCAAATTAACTCTGTTGCATAAAACCATTAGCATTAAGATTTTATATACAATTTTTTCTATAAAAATCTTAATGCTTTTTTATATATTTTTTCAATTAATTTACAAAATTTTAGCAAAAACTAAATATAGATTATACATATGATAGTTATAATGAATTTGTATTAAATCGTTAGACGAAATTTAAAAACTTAACCAGATAGGAATGTTTGATATGCAAAATTTATCTCGTCGTAGTTTTTTTAAATTAGGTGCAGGCATGCTCGCTGGAGCTGCTTTATTTGATTTTACGAATTTAAATCATAAAGCGTTTGCCAAAGGTGTTACTTCTCAAAATTTTTCTATTACACCGGTATCTATAAAAAATCTTCCTCAAGCTACTAAAGCTATAGAGCAATCTGCTATTGTAAAAAATGCTTATAACTATATTTTATCTAGCGTTGAAAAAATTAATAATTTAACTTTGCGTAAGCAAACTTTAGATTTAATTCAAAATACACATCCTACATTTATGCAATTATATACATCATCTACATCTATTACTGGTGTGTATAACGAATTAGCTAATAAAGGCTTAGTAGATACTAGTAATATTAGCCCAGAAAAATTATTTCCAGCATTAAAAAATAATGCTAATCCCCAAGAATTTATCTCTGCTCCTGGTAGTGGATATTCAAGTCATCATGCTTATCCAGGTGGACTGCCTACTCATGTAGCAGCTAATTTATCTATTACAGAAGGTATCATCAATACTTATAAATTGATTTTTGGTTATACATTAGATACAGATATTGTATATTCTGCACAAGCATTACATGATTTAGCAAAACCTTGGGTATTTCAATGGAATGATGACGGTACTTGTTTTACTGAATATACTATTGCAGGTACAGGCGCTCATCATATTTTAAGTTTAACTGAGGCTATTTATCGTCATTTACCAGCAGAAGAAATAGTAGCTCAAGCTTGCGCTCATAATCATTCTGGTAGTGATAAAGATGAACGTGATGTCGTAAATTGGCTTAAAGCGGCTAGTGTTATTGCTCAAATAAATCCTGTTCAATATGGACTTTTAGATAAATCTGGTGAAAAAATACCAATTCCACAACATCAAGAAGGTTATGTAGTACACTTAGGTGACCATGATTGGGTATTAAGTGGAGCTGCAGCTAAAAATACAGTATTATACTTACAAGAAATAGCCAAGGAAGATTATAATTTCTCAGATAAAGACCTTCACGGTGCTTTATTTAATCACTTTAGAAATTATATTGGTGCTCAAGTATCATTTATGTTTTTGCATAATCTCATGGCTCAAAATGGCCTTGAAGATGTACGAAATCTTGTACACCAAATAATTATAAAATAACCAATCCCAATGACTCCTCTCATGTCATTTATATAATATATTATATATTTCTTTTACCATAGCTTTTAACCCTTAAAAGTTATGGTATTTTTTTAGTATAAATAATAAAAGGCACTCTAAATATGAATTACACCTTTAAATATTATTTTTATATCTAATATTTGAGATGCATATCCAATATTTTAGAATGCCTTTAATTTTAATCTTTATGAACTACACGACGAATACCAAATCTTTTTAAATACTCTAGAGATTTTGGTCGTTCTAATACTTGGGCATAAGTAATTGCTTGCATGATATGTTTTTTTTCAATATCAATTTGCAAATTATTACTATTTCCTAAAGATTTTATTTCCTGTTGTTGAATAAAGTCTACTGTAGTTGCTTGTGGTTTTACAATATTTTGTGATGTATAATTTGATGATTCTTTGGTAGCATATGTGTCATTATTTTCTCTGGTTAATGGCAAGCTACTTATTTTTGGTTTTTCTGTATAAACAGTTGTTTCAATATTATGCTCACTAGACTTGGTTTCTTCAACTTCTAGTTTTATTAAATCTTGAAAAACTTTTGTAATATCTACTTTAGGTTTTTCTTGCTCTTTTGTATTAATATTTACTATATCTATAGGAACTTTTTTTCTTCTTGGAATTTTTGGCGTTGGATTATCTATAATTGGCGGAATATCCGTTTGACGTTGTCTACGTTTTTGTTTTCGTTTTTTATCTGAAATAATATTTAGTGCCATAAATAGCAGAAAAAACAAAAACGGTCCTAAATCACCTAAATCAAAATACGTATCTAAAAAATACATTTTATTTTATAGGTACTTGTCCTTGCGGAACAGTACTGTCTCCTGTTTTACTGATAGCTTCACGCATTTGAGTATCCGCATTTATATTATTTAAATTATAATAATCCATCACACCTAATTTTCCTTCACGAAGAGCAGCTGCCAAGGCATGAGGTACTTCAGATTGAGCTTCTACTACACGAGCTTCCATTTCTTGAGTATAAGCTTTCATTTCTTGTTCTTTAGCTACAGCCATAGCACGTCTTTCTTCAGCTTTTGCTTGGGCAATACGTTTATCTGCTTCAGCTTGGTCAGTTTGTAATTCAGCACCGATATTACGTCCTACATCAACATCAGCAATATCAATAGAAAGAATTTCAAAAGCAGTACCAGCGTCGAGACCTTTACCTAATACAGTTTTGGAAATATCATCAGGATTAGCAAGCACATCAGTATGAGCTTCAGAAGAACCAACCGAAGTTACGATACCTTCACCAACACGAGCAATAATAGTAGGTTCACCTGCACCACCAACTAAACGGTCAATATTGGCACGTACTGTAACACGAGCTTTAATTTTTAATTCAATACCATTTTTAGCTACAGCAGAAACCACAGGCGTTTCAATTACTTTTGGATTTACACTCATTTGTACGGCTTCAAGTACATCACGACCAGCAAGGTCAATAGCTGCACTACGTTCAAAAGGTAGTGGAATCTGAGCACGATGAGAAGCAATTAAAGCATCTACTACTTTATCTACATTACCACCAGCTAAATAATGTGCTTCTAATTGATTTACATTTACACTAAGACCTGCTTTATTAGCCTTGATTAAAGGTAATACAATTTTTTGTGGGGGTACACGACGCATTCTCATACCTACTAAAGTAAAAATACCTACATGTACATTTGAGGCCAATGCTGAAATCCATAATCCAATAGGTACAAAATGTAAAAATAACATAATTGCTACAATGGCAATTACTACAATAAAACCAGAACCAATTAATGCTTCCATAAAAAATCCTCCCTAATTTTAAAATGATTAAATTTCGAATATCAGATTTTACGTACAATAATACGCATACCTTCAATTTTAATAACACGAATTTTTGCACCTTTAGTAATAAAACTACCCTCAGATACAACATCTAAAACATTACCTTCAATATTTACGCTACCAGCAGGGCGAAGTTCAGTAAGCACAATACCTTCTTTATGTAAATAACAAGAATAATCTTTGTTACTTACATATCCTTGTTCACTTGATGATGTATTGGTCAATATAATTTTTTTCCATAATTTACTTGAAGGTAATTTTTTTATAATAATAGCAAAAATAAAAATCGCAATAACTAATGAAATAACCATCATATACATTGCGTTGATATCTCCACCCATAGCTAAAATTAAACTATAAAAAATAGCTACAATGCCAATTCCTGCAAGAATACCTATTGTTGGTGTTAATATTTCGATAATAATAAAAATTACACCAATAATAAAAACAGCTATATGATAAAAATTTACCAATCCTTGAACATAACTACTACTCCAAAATACTCCAGCAGCAATTAGACCTAAAACAGCACCTAGACCCGTACCACCTGTTTTGATTTCCACTAGAATAGATAAAAATATTACCGTTAATAATAAAGCCTGTAATACATCTGAATTTATAATAAAATCCATAATCATTCTCCTTTCTATTATTATATTCAACATCTAAATAAATATCCCCTGCAAAATAAAATGTCAGTGTATATCCTATATTATATACGTCAAAAATAAAATTCTTATTAAAATTACTAAAAAATTTATGTATACATTAATTAATATTTATAAATAATAGTAAAATAATAGGATTAATATTAAAAAAAACAGATAAGACCACAAAATTGCAATCTTATCTGTCTTTTTATTAACCTAGTAATTCTTTGACGATGGTATTAACCATTTTTCCGTCAGCGCGTCCTTTTACTTTAGGCATGAGCTGTCCCATGACTTTACCCATATCTTTAGTAGATGAAGCATTAACAGCGCTAATAGCTTCTTGAACTAAGGCTCTAACTTCTTCTTCTGATAACTGTTCTGGTAAATATGGCATCAAAACAGCGATTTCAGCTTCAGTTTGTGCAACTAAATCTTCACGACCGCCTTTTTTAAATTCATCTATAGAATCTTTACGCATTTTTACTTCTTTGCTAATAAGAGCAATAATATCGTTATCATCGAGTTCTTTTTTACTATCGATTTCTACCTGACGAATAGCTGAACGAACCATACGAATAACAGCAAGTTTTTGTTTGCCGTCTTCTTTGGCTTTCATAGCAGCTTTCATATCGTCCATTAACTGGGCTTTAAGTGACATATGAATTACCTCCGTTTACGAGCAAATTAAGCTCTGTATCTGCGTTTTCTAGCAGCTTCTGATTTCTTTTTGCGTTTTACGCTTGGTTTTTCATAATGCTCACGTTTTCTAACTTCTGCTAAAGTACCAGCTTTTTGGCAAGTACGTTTAAATCTGCGGAGAGCGCTATCAATTGTTTCGTTTTTACCAACTTTGATTTCAGATGACATTTATATTTCCCTCCCCTCCACCTAACACGGGAGTGTTGTACTTAATAATCATACCCAAATATTATACCTTGCTTATAAGGATATTGTCAACTATAAGCGACAATTATCTATAAATTTGATATGATTTTTTTATCAACCTGGTGGCCATTGCATAGAACGACCGCCAAGTAAATGAAAATGAAGGTGCATAACTGTTTGTCCACCTTCTTTTCCAGTATTTACAACAGTACGGAAACCACTTTCATCAATATTTAATTTTTTAGCAAGCATAGGGATTACATCACATGTAATATGAGCTAAAATTTCTTTATCTTCAACAGTTGTGGCAAGTAGACTAGTTATATGCTTTTTAGGAATAATCAATACATGTACAGGAGCTTGTGGCTCTAAGTCATTAAATGCTATTACCATATCATCTTCATATACTGGCTGTGTAGGTATTTCTTTAGTAGCTATTTTGCAAAAAATACAATCTGACATCTCGGCACCTCCTTTTAATGATTGCAAAAATACAATAAAATTTATTTGTAATTTTGTATAGATTCTATATAAAAATAGCAAAATCCTTTTTTCTAAAAAATTTTTTTATATTAATTCTCCTAAAATACCATCTTTGAAAATTGTAGATAGATGAACTTTATGAATTTCTCCAGAAGAAACTTTATCTTTAACATATACACGAATATAATTAGATGTTAAACCTTCAAAATATCCATCTTGTTCTTGTTCAAAAAGAACTTCTAGTGTTTGTCCTAAATAACGCTTATCAAAATCCTTCGCACATTCTTGAGCCATTTGTTGCATTAAATGTACACGTTCTTTTTTGATACTTTCATCTATTTGATTTGGCATTTTACTAGCGGGAGTACCTATACGTTTAGAATATGGAAATACATGCATTTTAGTAAATTTCATAGATTTAGCAAACTCTAACGATTTTTGGAATAATTCATCTGTTTCACCAGGGAAACCTACAATGATATCAGTAGAAATCGCAATATCTGGTACTTCACGGCGAATATTAGCTATTAAATCAGCGAATTCTTTAGTATTATAATGACGGTTCATAGCTTTTAAAATTTCATCACTACCAGCTTGTAATGGTAAATGAAGATGTTTAGTAAAGCGTGGCTCAGTTTTGACTAATTCAAGTAATTTAGGAGATATTTCAATAGACTCTAGAGAACCCAAACGTAAACGCTTTAATCTTGGATTTTGTAAACAAATTTCTACGGCATCACTTAATGAAATTTGTTCATCTTTAAAATCTTTACCATAAGCACCTAAATGAATACCAGTTAATACTACTTCGTGGAAATTTTCGTCAACTAATTGGTCAATAGCAGTCTTTACACTAGCTAATTTTCGAGAACGGATAGGTCCACGAGTATAAGGAATAATGCAATAAGAACAGAAATTACAACAACCATCTTGGATTTTTAAGAAAGCACGTGTACGGTGTGGTTTTCCATAAAGTGGAATATCTTCAAAATCTTTAGTGTGCATAATGTCGTTTACTTCATTAAATGAACCATCTTCTTTAGCAGCTTTTTCTACTAAATCAACAATTTTATCACGTTCTTGAGTACCAATAACTACGCGGACTCCCTCAATTTCGCTAATTTCTTTAGAGGCTATTTGGGCATAACAGCCAGTTACAGCGATAATAGCATGATTATTTAAACGATAAGCACGACGAATTAATTGGCGTGATTTTCTTTCTCCTAAATGAGTAACTGAACAAGTATTGATAATATAAAAATCAGCACTTTCCGTAAAATCAACTATTTCATAACCACGATTACGGAAAAGACCTTCCATTGTTTCGGTTTCAACTTGATTTACTTTACAACCAAGTGTAGTTAAAGCAACTTTTGGCAAAATCTCACTTCTTTCTTAATTTTTTTGTTTATTCATTTTGAATACCCTTATATATTAATAATATTTATTACTAAAAATAGTTACAATATAAAATTAGTATAACTAAATTATACCGTCAAGAGGAATAAAATAGCTATACTAATTTAAAAAATCTTTATTAAAAGTTAGACTAATTATTTTTAGTACCTAAATCTGTACCAACATCGCCTTTTTCATACATAATAATAGTAAGTGCGGATAAAGAGGCTGTCTCTGTACGTAAAATACGTTTACCTAAAGAGATACTTTTAAAATTTGCTTTTTTACAAAGTTCAACTTCTTCAGGACTGAAACCACCTTCAGGACCAATTAAAATTAAATATTTTTTGCTATCGGTTGCCTGTAACATAGTTTTAAAACTTTGTTTATCTTCTGCTTCATAGCAAATAAAACAAGTATAATCTCTATATTCAGCAATTATTTGCGATAATGGAATGATTTTTTCAATACTAGGTTTTATAGTTCGACCACATTGTTTAGCAGCTTCATCAGCAATTTTTTGCCATTTTTGTTGACGAGCTAATTTCTTTTTCTCATCGTATTTGACAACACAATTACGACTAACGACAGGAACGATAGTAGAAACGCCTAATTCAACAGCTTTTTGTACAATATAGTCCATTTTATCACTTTTGGGTAAACATTGTGCCACAACAACCTCAATAGGGGCTTCTGTATCAGCGTTTTCGATAATCTCTACTAGTTTAAATTGCACTGTATCACTAGTACAATTACAAACTTTAGCATTTGCTACTTTGCCGTTTTTGTCTACAATTGTAAAAATTTGTTCTGGACGTACACGCATAGCATATAATAAATGCTTTGCATCATCGCCATTAATGATAATATCGTCGGTAAGTTCTTCATCTATAAATAGACGTCTCATTGTAAATCTTCCTTACGACGGAAAATAATAGCTGCCCAACCAGCTTTTTCATTCATTTTTTCAACTGCAAAGCCATGACTTTCAGCAGCTTTAGTAACATCAACAATACGATCAGCAATGATACCACTAGTTAAAATTGCACCATGTTCGTTTAAATAATTATCTACATTTTCAAACATACGAATAATGATATCAGCAATAATATTGGCAATAATAAGATCAGCTTTACCATTCATATTTTTTAATAAATCACTTTGGAAAATAGCAATGTTTTCAGTTTCATGATTTTTTGCAATATTATCTTTAGCTACATTTACAGCTACAGAATCATAATCAGCAGCTTGAATATTTTTTGCACCTAATTTAGATGCAGCAATAGCTAAGATACCGCTACCAGTACCAACGTCAAAAATATTCATACCAGGTTTTACATATTCTTCTAAAAATTGAATACACATAGAAGTAGTAGCATGTGTTCCTGTACCAAAAGCCATTCCTGGATCTAACTCAATGATAATATCATTATCTAAAGGAGTATATTCTTCCCACGATGGTTTTACGACAATTTTTTCGCCAATACGTTCTGGATGAAAATATTGTTTCCAATTATTAGCCCAATCTTCATCTTGAATTTCACTGCAATTAATAAGTCCTGAACCTTTATCTAAGTATTGACTCATTTCATCGAGATGTAAACGTAATTGTTCTAATTTACTTGGCAAATCCTCATCTGTAGGTAACCATGCTTTTACAGTAACAATTTCGGTTTCTTTGGCAAGTGGAATATCAGTATAATCCCAAGCACCAGAATGAATGTAATTATTTACAAGTTCTGGATCTTCAATCAATACGCCAGATGCTCCAAGCTCATGAAAAATTTCTGCTACAGCTTCAGTAGCTTCATGTGAAGTTTGAATGCTAATTTCAGCCCATTTCACAGGTAAATTCCTCCTTAAAATAATAAATTTAACAGATTAACATAGATAGGAAATATTATACGGTTTGTGTTAACAAATGTAAACTATTAATAAAGAAAAATCTCAAAATAGTTTATTCTTATTATAAACCCGAAATAATCAATTAATCAAATCAATAAAAATTTTATAAAAAACAAAATGATTTAAAATCAAAAATGAAATATAATAATTATTAGTACATATAGCTAGAATTATTTTATAGTATAAATATATTTGAGGGATAATATGCTTAATATTTTACAATTACAAACAAAAGTTTTTATAAAGAAAATAGATACCTTTCGTCATATAGAAAATTATTTACAACAAGCATTAGAAAAAAATTATAAATTAGATATAGTTACATTACCAGAAATGTTTAATTGTCCTTATGAAAATGATAAATTTCCTCTTTATGCTGAATTTTCCCATGAAGAAACATATAATTTTTGTCAAAATTTAGCACAAAAATATAATATTTATCTAATAGCAGGTTCTATACCTGAAAAAGATGAGAATAATCATATTTTTAATACAGCATATGTCTTTGATAATCAAGGCGAATGTATAGCTAAACATCGTAAAATGCACTTATTTGATATTAATGTAACTAATGGACAAAAATTTAAAGAGTCAGATACCTTATCAGCAGGAAATAATATAACAGTATTTGATACTTTGTGGAGCAAAATGGGTGTATGTATATGTTATGATTTTCGTTTTCCAGAGTTGGCAAGGTTAATGACACTTAAAGGTGCTAAGATAATTTTTGTTCCAGCGGCATTTAATTTTACAACAGGACCGCTACATTGGGAATTAATGTTTCGTAGTAGAGCAGTAGATAATCAAATTTTTACCATAGGCACAGCTCCTGCGAGAGATTCATTAGCAAAATATCAATCATATGGTCATAGTATTATTGTTTCACCATGGGGAAAAGTATTAAATCAATTAGATAGTAATGAAGGTATGATATATACAACTATAAATTTAGATGAAATAACAAAAGTAAGAGAACAACTGCCATTACTTAAACATCGTCGTACAGATATATATAAATTAGAATAAATTTAAGTATAAAAAAAGAAGTGCATATCATGTAGAATATACACTTCTTTTTGGTTTACATTTCTTTAAGAATTTGTACAAAATCTTCACGGCTGACTGCCATGTTGAATTTTTTACGTAATTCAGCACTACCATATAAGCCATGCGTATACCAAGTAGCGTGTTTTCTCATTTCACGTGGGCCGATATAGTCGCCTTTCCATTTTAAGAGCATATCTAAATGTTCTAAAATGACTTGTTTACGTTCGTCAATGGTAGGTTCTCCGGGATCTACTCCTGTGAATAAAAATTCTTTAAAACGACGGAAAATCCACGGATTACCTTGTGCTGCACGGCCAATCATTACGGCATCACAACCAGTATGATTGAAAATATTTTTTAAATCTTCACAAGTACGTACATCGCCATTACCAATAACTGGAATATCTACAGATTGTTTTACTTCACGTATAATATCCCAATCAGCTCGTCCACGATAAAAATCTTCACGAGTTCGTCCATGAACAGCAATAGCATCCATGCCTGCTTTTTGTGCAAGTTTTGCCATTTCTACAACATTACAATGCTCACTGTCCCAGCCTTTACGCATTTTTACTGTAACAGGCATATTTTTCACTGCTTCACGAGTTGCACACATGATTTCATAAGCTAAATTAGGATCTTTCATAAGTGCAGAGCCTTCATTATTTCTTACGATTTTAGGAGCAGGACAGCCCATATTGATATCTATTAAATCACAACATTCTAATGAAGCTACATAGTGAGCTGCTTTATACATACGTTCTGGATTGCCACTAAATAATTGAATAGCAAGAGGTCGTTGTTCAGGAACTGTTTTTAGCATTTCTAAAGTACGTTCATTGCGAAAATTAATACCCTGGTCACTTACCATTTCAGAATAAACTAATCCGCAACCCATGCGCTGAGCTAAAATACAATAAGCTGTATCAGTAACACCTGCCATAGGAGCTAAAAATACAGGTGTGGTTATTTCAAGATTTCCGATTTTCATATAAAATTAAGACTTATTTTTAAGTCTATCTAAGTACCCCCTTCTTGAAGTAGCATTACGTTCATAAAGAACACGTAAACCTGTTAATGTCAAGAAATGGTCTGTTTTATCAATAGTACTAGATTGTTCTGCAATCATACGAGCTAGACCACCAGTAGCAATAACAGTCATATCTTTACCATATTCTTTTTTTATACGATTAACAATACCATCAATTTGACCAACAGCACCATAAATAATACCAGATTGCATATTGGTAATAGTATTATGACAAATTACTGTTTTTGGCGTAACTAATTCAATACGTGGTAAATTTGCCGCTTTCTGAAATAATGCATCAGCAGACATACCTATGCCTGGAGCAATTACACCACCTAGAAAATCACCTTTATCATTTACCACATCAAAAGTAGTTGCAGTACCAATATCAATAACGATTAAAGGTCCGCCAAATTGTTCAAAAGCACCAACAACATTTACAATACGGTCAGCACCTAAAAGGCGAGGATTTTCATAAATTAATTTAATTCCAGTTTTTATACCAGGGCCTACAAGTAATGGTTTAATTTTAAAATAACGTTCACACATTTTACTTATAGGAATAACGAGTGGTGGAACAACAGATGAAATAATAATATCATCAATGTCATTCATATCTATGCCTTGGAAACGAAACAATTCGTTTATGAGCATACCATACTCATCGCCTGTTTTTTGTCGGTCGGTGGAAATTCGCCAATGATGGCAAAGTCTTTTACCTTCATAAGCTCCCATAACAATATTGCTGTTTCCAATGTCAAAAACTAAAAGCATCTAAGTATATCCTCCAATTGTGAGTTTAGCGGTTATTTATTTACTGGTCTAATTGAAACATCGCCTGCTAACACACGTTTTATTTGTCCATCAATATTTACTAAAAGCGCACCATCTTCATCAATATCTACAGCAGTACCTTCAAGTACTTCATTAGTACCAATTACACGAATATGCTGATTTAAAGTAATTGAGTATTTGCGCCATTCATTAAAAATAGCAGTAAATCCGTCTTTTTGTGAAATAATATATAATTGTTCTAAATGATAGAGAATTTTAGTTAATAAAGCTAAACGAGAAACTTCATGACCTGCAATTTGACTAATAGATGTAGCGATATCTTTGATATCATCAGGCATTTCATTAGAGGCAATATTCACATTTATTCCCATACCAATAACAATATAATTAATACGATCCATTTCGGCATTCATTTCAGTCAAAATACCAACTAATTTTTTACCATTATATAAAATGTCATTTGGCCATTTTATACCTACTTTTACATTGGTTATTTCTTCAATAGCTTTGGTGATAGCTACAGCTGCCATAAGTGTACATTTTGGAGCTTCTTGGGGTAAAAAATTAGGTTTTAAGATTACAGAAAACCAAATTCCTTTATATTTAGGAGAGAAAAATGAACGTGATAATCGACCACGGCCACCATCTTGTTCTTCACTAATGACAATAGTACCATCAGGAACATTGTTGGCAATTTTTTTAGCTTGGGTATTTGTAGAATCTATGGTATCAAAATATTTTATTTCAGAACCTAATATTTTAGTCTCAAGAGCTGGCTGAATTTCTTCACCAGATAATAAATCAGGAGAATTTAATAAACGATAACCATTTCTTGGTATACTTTCGATATCATAGCCATTATCACGAAGTGCTTTTATATGTTTCCAAATTGCAGTACGAGAAACTTTTAACGTTTCTGCAAGTTCTTCTCCAGATAAAAATTTATGATTAGCCTTTTTTAAAAGATGTAGAATTTGAGAACGCATAATATTAACTGTTATAAAATAACAATAGCTACCCTCTTTTCTGTGGAATTTCATCTAAAATTAATACACTAATAATATTATTAATTCATAAAACAAATATTATCCAGTTTAGTTTGCAAATAATAAAATCAATCTATATAATAAACTATTTCATAATTGCTAGAATATATAATATCCTATGAATGACATATACGCAAGAAATTCAATAAAATTTATTAAAAAAAAAGCAAAAAAAATACTAAACATAAATGAATAATATTTATACACTAAAATATATAAATACAAATCATAGTTTTGTTAAAAAAATATCGCTATAAATGCTTATAAAATAAAAGTTTTTTTAGTTTATACAAAAAAATTAAAAAAAGTTGTTGACAAATCATGTAGAAATAAATATAATAATACATGTCGCTGATACAGCGAAACAAAAAACATCAAATGCGGAAATAGCTCAGTGGTAGAGCACCACCTTGCCAAGGTGGGGGTCGCGAGTTCGAGCCTCGTTTTCCGCTCCAGATGGCGGCATAGCCAAGTGGTAAGGCAGAGGTCTGCAAAACCTTTATTCCCCAGTTCAAATCTGGGTGCCGCCTCCAAATGAATTTATTATGCACTGTGTGATTGCACAGTGCATTTTTTGTTATATAATAAAAATGATAATAAACTTTAGGAGTGAGTAGTTTGCGCAGTCGCGGTTTTGAAATTATAAGTGAATTTAATGATAAAAATATAAATTTACCTACAAGAAAAACAATAAAATCTGCAGGATATGATATTGAAGCAGGTGAAGATAAAATAATCAAAGCAGGACAAATGGCAATTGTTGCCACTGGACTAAAAGCGTATATGCAAGATGATGAATATCTAGGTATACATATTCGCTCAAGTTTAGCCTTTAAAAAGCATCTAAATTTAGTGAATGCTCAAGGTATTATTGATGCTGATTATTATAATAATGAAGACAACGAAGGTCATATCATGATTGGACTGATTAATTTTGGTCAAGAAGATGTTAAAATTACTAAAGGAATGCGTATTGCGCAAGCTATTTTTTATAAATTTTTAACTATTGATAATGAAGAAAATATAAATAATGTACGAAATGGCGGTTTTGGCTCAACAGGAGAATAAAATGCAAGATTTAGATTTGTTTTCAGTTGCAATGCAAAATAATGATATAGATAATATAAATAACGATAAAGTAGCTAATATGCAGGATTATCGTCCGTTAGCAGAACGTATGCGACCTAATAATTTTGATGAATATATGGGACAAGAAAAAATACTAGGTAAACATGCTTTTTTACGTAGAATGATTCAAGAAGATAAAATCCCTTCAATGATATTATATGGTCCGCCAGGAACAGGTAAAACAACACTTGCCAAAATGATAGCTGGTATGACCAAAAGTGATTTTGTAAGATTAAATGCAGTATCTTCAGGTATTTCTGATGTGAGAAAAATCATTGATAAAGCTGATGAACAAAGAAAATATTATCATAAGCGTACAATTATTTTTTTAGATGAAATTCATCGTTTTAATAAGGCTCAGCAAGATGTATTACTTCCGTATGTTGAAGATGGTAGAATTGTATTGATTGGTGCTACCACAGAAAACCCTTTTTTTGAAGTAAATCATGCCTTACTTTCAAGGGTACGTGTTGTAAAATTAGAGTTATTAAATGAAATGCAAATAGTTAATATTTTAAAATTAGCTTTACGTGATGAAAAACGTGGTTTAGGTAAAGATAATTTTCTTTGTGATAAAGATGTATTAATAAAAATAGCTCAATATGCTGGTGGCGATGCTAGAAGTGCTTTAAATATTTTAGAACAAGCAAGTGATGTAGCAAGAGAACAACAATATATTATTAATGAAGAAATTATCGAAAATGTATTAAGTGAACGTATACAAACTTATGATAAAAATGGTGATAATCATTATGACATAGTATCTGCGTTTATTAAAAGTATGAGAGGTAGTGACGCAGATGCGGCTATTCATTATTTAGCAAGAATGTTAGTGGCTGGCGAAGATATTAATTTTATTGCTAGAAGAATAGCAGTTTGTGCAGCTGAAGATGTAGGTAATGCTGACCCTAATGCTTTAGTTGTCGCTATGGCAATGGTAAATGCTGTGCAATTTTTGGGTATGCCAGAGGCTCGTATACCACTTGCTCAAGCTGTAACATATATTGCTACTGCCCCTAAAAGTAATGCTAGTTATTTAGCAATAGATAAAGCTATAGCACAAGTAAAAGCTCAAGATTGTGGGCAAGTACCTATCCATTTAAGAGATTGTCATTATAAAGGTGCTAAAAAATTAGGTCATGGTGTAGATTATAAATATGCTCATGATTTTCCTTATCATATCGTAAAGCAACAATATTTACCTGATAAAATAAAAAATGCTAAATATTATATACCAACAACTAATGGTTATGAAAAAAATATTGGACAATATATGAATTTTTGTCAAAAACTTAAAGAAAAATAAGTTGAATTATAATAGATTTAGATAAATTAAATTGGGATATTTTGACAAAATATAATTTGTTTGTTAATATTAAAAATATCTTAGTGTTTTACTAGGAATTAATAAATTAAATTGATTATAGAACTAAAAAGTAAAGAAGGGATATACTTGAAGGGAAAAGTAGCAGTAGCTATGAGTGGTGGCGTAGATAGTTCACTTACTGCGGCATTACTTATTGAACAAGGTTATGATGTTATTGGCGTAACCATGAATTTAAGTGATGAAAGTAGAGAAAAAGGTGGTTCTACAGCAATTACCGATGCTAAAAAAGTAGCAGATGCATTGAATATTCCTCATTATGTAGTAAATTATCATAAACAATTCAATGATGAAGTAATAAAATATTTTATATCTGAATATGCTCATGGAAGAACGCCAAATCCTTGTGTAAGATGTAATAATGCTATAAAATTTGGTGGATTATTACAAGATTGTTTGGCTCTTGGTGCTGAGTATGTGGCTACAGGTCATTATGCACGTATTGAACAAGATGAAAAAATGGGAAGATATGTAATAAAAAAAGGTGTTGATGAACGAAAAGATCAATCCTATATGTTATATACATTAGATAAAGATATCTTAAAATATTTCATGTTACCTTTAGGTGTTTATAGTAAAGATAAAACTAGAGAATTAGCTAATAGTATGAATTTACCAGTAGCTAATAAACCTGAAAGTCAGGAAATATGCTTTATTCCGAATGATGATTATAAAGCTTATTTAAAACAAAAAGCTCCTCATATTTTAAAACCTGGTGATATTGTTGATGTTGATGGTAATTATTTAGGTAAGCATGAAGGTGTACCTTTATATACTATTGGACAGCGAAAAGGATTGGGGATTGCAGCTCTTCACCCATTATATGTAGTGGGTCTAGATGTAAAACGTAATCGTGTAATTGTAGGTGAAAATAAAGATGTTTTTGCTTATGGTTTAGTAGCACAAAATTTAAATTTTATAACTAGAGATGAATTTAATAAGCCATTTACAACTACAGCTAAAATACGTTATGGTGCTAAAGAATGTGAATGCGAAATTTCTCCATTAAATGATGGTAAATTAGCTAAAGTAATATTTAAAGAACCACAAAGAGCGATTACTCCTGGACAATCTATAGTTTTTTATGATAAAGAAATCGTTGTTGGTGGCGGTACTATCAAAAATATTATACGAAAATAATTTAAATAAATTAGTATATAAAATAGGTGAGAATAAATTTCTTACCTATTTTTTTTATTTTTGCATAAAAATCATATTTTTAAATGAGAATATGTATCATTTTTATTGACATCGATTATCATTTACTATATAATGCATTTAGAAATATTAATGATAACCATTATCGAAATAATGATAAAGATATTCATTAATATTTATTAGGAGGTAAATTTCATGACATTAAAAGATGCAAAACCAGGAATGATAGTAAAAGTAGAAGAAATACACGCTTCTGAATTAAAAGAACGATTACTCAGTATGGGTATGGTGAGAGGAACAAAAGTAAAGGTATTACGCTCAGCACCATTAGGTGACCCTATTGCCGTATCGGTACGTTCATTTAATATGTCTATTAGATTAAACGATGCAGCAAAAATAAAAGTTACACAAATTATTTAATTTATAATAATTTTTTTGGAGGAATGAATGATGGCAACATTATCTGTAGCATTAACAGGTAATCCGAATACAGGAAAATCAACGATTTTTAATGAATTAACGGGAATTAGACAAAAAATTGGAAATTGGCCAGGAGTAACAGTAGATAAAAAAGTTGGCTATACTAAATATAAAGATAGAGCTATTTCAGTAATAGATTTACCCGGTACATATAGCATAAATGGTCGTTCACCAGAAGAATGTGTTGTGGAAAATTATTTAACACAAGAACAGCCAGATTTAGTAGTAGATGTAATTGATTCATCAAATATTGAAAGAAATTTATTTTTATGTCTGCAATTATTAGAGCGAAATATACCTGTATTAATTGATTTAAATATGATTGATGAATCAGCGAAAAAAGGTATCAAAATTTCTACTAATAAATTAGAGAAGATTTTAGGAATGCCTGTAGTAGAAACTAATGGACGCAGTAAAAAATCAACTACGAAATTATTAGATATTTTTACTACTACTGTTTTGAATCAATATAAAAATTCTAAACAAGTAGAAGAACATATTTTGCATATTGAAAATTTACGTGCACAAATTAAAAATAAAGAAGAATTAGAAGAGGCTATTATTGAAGCACGTTACGCATTTATTGATAGAATTGTAGAAGAAGTTGTTACTCGTGAAAATAAAGGTGAAAGTGTTACTGAAAAAATAGATAAAGTTTTAGCTAATGGTGCGGTTGCTTTACCTATATTATTAATGATGTTATATCTTGTATTTGAAATCACTTTTACTTGGATTGGGCAACCTATAGCTGATGAGTTGGATGTACTTATAAATGAAGATTTTTATGGATTTGCTGATGAAGCTTTAACTGGTTTGGGTGTTGCTGATTGGTTACATTCACTTGTTTGTGATGGTATTATCGCTGGCGTGGGTGGTGTACTTACTTTTGTGCCACTTATTTTTACTTTATTTTTCTGTTTAAGTTTTCTTGATGGCACAGGTTATATGGCTCGTGTAGCTTTTGTTATGGATCCTATTATGCGTCGTGCGGGTATTAGTGGTAAAGCAATCATGCCGATTATTTGTGGTTTTGGTTGTGCTGTTCCGGGTATCATGGGTGCAAGAGCTTTGGATTCTGAAAAAGACCGTATGATTACTATTTTAGTAACTCCGTTTTTAACTTGTGGTGCTAAACTTCCCGTTATGGCATTATTCGGTGCAATTTTCTTTGGGGAAAATGCTGGTGATGTAGTATTTGTCATGTATCTTATCGGCATTATTACAGCTATTATCGCTTCTAGTATTTTAAGTAAAACTGTTTTTGGTAAAGACGATACTAGTTTTGTTTTGGAACTTCCACCTTATCGTATTCCTGATATGAAAACTGTATTTTTAGAAACATGGGATAAAGGTAAAGGTTATTTAGTAAAAGCTGGTACTATTATTTTTGCAATGTCTGTTTTAATTTGGTTTATGAGCAATTATAATTTTGCAGGTCAAGTAGATGACATGTCTGAATCATTCTTGGCTATTTTAGGTAATGGTATGTCTACATTATTTGTTTTCCATGGATTTGCTGATTGGCAAGCAGGTTCGGCTATTTTGACAGGTATCATGGCGAAAGAAGCGGTTATTTCTACAATGGGAATTTTGTATGGTTTGCCTGATTTAAGTCCTGATACAGAAGCTGTGGAAGCTATGAGTTTGGTAGCAGGTTCTGGTTTACAAATGGCATTTACTACAATGTCTGCTTTAGCTTTTATGATATTTAGTCAATTATATACTCCTTGTATGACTGCTTTGGGTACTATAAAAAAAGAAGCTGGTGGCTGGAAATGGTTCACTTTAGTTGCTGTAGGTCAATTCGTAATTGCTTGGATTATTTCTTTGATTGTATATCAAGTTGGTATATTATTAGGTTTTTAAGTATACTATATTATAGATAATATTTAATCGATAATTTATATAATATGTTTATATATAAGGAGGTTATTTTATGAGTGGAGATATTGCCACTTGGGTAGTAGCTAGCATTATAGCAATTTGTTTTATTTTTGGATTAAAAAAAATGTATACAAATTTTTCTTCAGGAAAATGTGACTCTTGTGGCTCAAATGGTGCATGTTCTGGTAATTGCCATTGCAATTGTTGTAATTCCGATGAAAATTTGTATACTAAAAAAATGCATTAAATATTAATTAAAAATTTATTTTGTTATAAAACTAAATTTAAATAAAAAAGATAGACTAAATAGATAGTACTTATTATCATATTGGGGTCTATCTTTTTTGTTATTATAGATAAAACTTGTTAAACGGTTTAAAAATAGTTATAATTAATGTACCTTAGATTTATTAGGAGAGTGCTCATTTTGTTAAAAGTTAAACTTATAAAATATACACAAAATCCTGAACGTACAGTGGCTATGGCTGCTAGATTATGCTATTCTCCTGCTGGTGCAGAAGAATTATCTGAAACTATGACTGATGAACAAGTACAATCTTTAGTAAATAAAATTATTAGTATGGGACATGCTTCTACTATGGAACATGTTACTTTTACATTTGCTATTGAAGGGATATCTCGAGTACTTACTCATCAATTAGTACGTCACCGTATAGCTTCTTATTCCCAACAATCTCAGCGTTATGTTAGTGAGCATGATTTCGAATATATTATGCCACCAACAATCGCGAATAATCCTGAAGCTAAAGCAAAATTTGAAAAATTAATGGCTACTATTCGTCAAACTTATGATGAGCTTGCTGAAATGGATATTCCCAAAGAGGATGCTCGTTACGTTTTGGCTAATGCTACGGAAACTAAAATTTTAGCTACTTTTAATGCACGTTCTTTACTCAATTTCTTCACACTTCGTTGTTGTAATCGTGCTCAATGGGAAATTCGTGAAATGGCTTATCAAATGCTTACTGAAGTAAAAAAAGTAGCACCATTATTATTTAAAAATGCGGGTGCTTCTTGCGTAAGTACAGGTCGTTGTCCAGAAGGTAATATGACTTGTGGTAAATTTAAAGAAATGATTAAATTAAGAGAAATCTAATCTTAAATCTTAAAGGAGATTATTATGCGTCCAACTAAAAATAGATCCAAAAAAGATATTAAAAGTAAAAATAAATTTGTAGTAGCTTCTCGTCCAAAAAAGAAAATGGCTGAACAAAGAAATCCACGTCCTAAAAAAGTGGAAATTAATGAAGATATTTTACTTGGTCGTAATGCTGTTCGTGAAGCTTTAAAAAGTGGTCGTTCTATCAATCGTATTTTAATTGCAGATAGTGCTCATGGTGGTTCTATGCCAGAAATCATTACACTTGCCAAAGAACGTCATATTATTGTACAAAATATTTCAACTGAAAAACTTGACCAAATATGTGGCGGTCAACGTCATCAAGGTATTGCAGCTTATGCCGCTCCTGTTGATTATGTTGAATTAGATGATATTTTAAATCTTGCCAAGGAACGTAATGAAGATCCATTCATTATTTTATTAGATGAACTTGAAGACCCACATAATCTTGGTGCTATTTTACGTACTGCTGACGCGGTAGGTGCTCATGGTATTTTAATTCCTAAACATCGTAGTTGTCCGCTTTCTTCTGTTGTAGCAAAAACTTCTGCTGGGGCTTTAGAATATGTTCCTGTTGCTCGTATTGGTAATGTTGCGCAGACTTTAGATGAATTAAAACAAAAAGGTCTTTGGATTGCTGGAGCTGATATGGACGGTAAAGAAAATTATTATGAAGCTAATATGACTGGTCCACTTGTTTTAGTTATTGGTAGTGAGGGCCGTGGTGTTAGTCGTCTTACTAAAAATGCTTGTGATTTTATTGTAAAAATCCCTATGTGTGGCAAAGTCAATTCTTTAAATGCATCTAATGCTGCTGCTATCTTAGCTTATGAAGTTTTAAAACAACGTACGTTACAAAATAAATAATATTTGAGTATATCTATTGTATCTCACCTAACTTTATAATAAATAAATTCTATATATAATTTGGTTGACAAATAAACGATTTTTATTTATGATAATGGTTAGCAATTAGATATAATAACTCATCAAGAGCAACTGAGGGACTGGCCCAATGACGTTGCGGCAACCATTGATTTTTATCAAACGGTGCCAAATCCTTTAAGTTTTACTTAGAAGATGAGAGATGGATATAACTCTCTCATTTGGAGAGTTTTTTTTATGTTATTTTTCAATTGTATATATAATCAATACTATAGGAGGTCATTAAATGACAAATAGAGTCTTATTTACTTCTGAGTCTGTTACTGAAGGTCATCCTGACAAAGTCGCAGACCAAATCTCCGATAGCATTCTTGATGCTATTTTAGCTAAAGACCCTAATGGTCGTGTAGCTTGTGAAACTTTTGCTATGACAGGTCAAATCCATATAGCAGGTGAAATATCTACTAATTGTTATGTAGATATTCCATCTATCGTTCGTGAAACTATCCGCAAAATTGGTTATACAAGAGCAAAATTCGGTTTAGACTGCGAAACTTGTGGTATTTCCTTATCCATTGATGAACAATCTCCTGATATCGCTATGGGCGTAGATAAATCTTTAGAAGCAAAAGAAGGCGCTGCTGAAGATTCTGATCTTGGTGCTGGTGACCAAGGTATGATGTTTGGTTATGCTACAAATGAAACACCTGAATTTATGCCTCTTCCAATTGCTTTGGCACATAAACTTGCTCGTCGTCTTACTGAAGTTAGAAAATCTGGTGAACTTAGCTATCTTCGTCCAGATGGTAAAACACAGGTAACTATTGCTTATGAAAATGGTAAACCTGTTGCTGTAGATACTATCGTAATTTCTACACAACATGACCCTGATGTTACTTTAGAACAAATCAAAAAAGATATTATCGAAAAAGTAATCAAACCTGTTGTTCCTGCTGAACTTTTAACAGCTGAAACAAAATATTTCATCAATCCTACTGGTAAATTCGTTATCGGTGGTCCACAAGGTGATACTGGTCTTAC
Source organism: uncultured Megamonas sp. (assembly GCA_963558795.1). Lineage (GTDB taxonomy): Bacteria > Bacillota > Negativicutes > Selenomonadales > Selenomonadaceae > Megamonas. Next base: position 105,690 of record CAUWIH010000001.1, read on the forward strand.
TGGTCGTAAAATTATTGTTGATACTTATGGCGGTATGGCTCGTCATGGTGGCGGAGCTTTCTCCGGTAAAGATCCAACAAAAGTTGACCGTTCCGCAGCTTATGCAGCTCGTTATGTAGCTAAAAATATTGTAGCCGCTGGTCTTGCTGAAAAATGTGAAATTCAACTTGCTTATGCTATTGGTGTTGCTAGACCTGTTTCTATTAGCATTAATACATTTGGTACAGGCAAAGTTGCTGATGATGTCATCACAAAACTTGTAAATGATAATTTCGATCTTCGTCCTGCAGGTATCATTAAAGAATTGGATTTACGTCGTCCAATTTATACTCAAACAGCTGCTTATGGTCATTTTGGTCGTACAGATGTTGATCTTCCTTGGGAACATACAGATAAAGCTGCAACTTTAAGACAACAAGCTGGTCTATAATTTTTATATCAAGAATCTAATAAAACCTCTGGTAATTAGTTTTACCAGAGGTTTTATCTTCTTTTCTTTTATCTTTTATATGCTTTTTATGCTAATTTTTCTAGTTCTGTTAGATTGTTAGTATTCATTGTATCTATTATATTTATATTTGTTTTTAATTGTATACTAGATGTTGCTTGGGGCTTTTCTGAAGGGTCTTTTGCTGAAAAAAATGATAAAAAAGAAATAGCTATGGCTATACCACACAAAATCAACAATAATCTTCTTACTAATGGGTTCATACTAACTCCTCTTTTCGCTATAAATTATTCATATGTATATATTTATAAATTCTGCAACATATATTGTTTATCCTTTTATTGTTTATTTATTCTTATATATTATATATATTTATTTACATAACATATACTAATTACAATCCATAATTATATAATTAAAATTAAACTTATTAAGTAGGTGACTTTATGAATAGATTGGCTGATATTTATATTAATATACCTGTAAAAAGTATTGCTCAAGCCTACACTTATATTATTCCTGAACAATTTGATATATTAAACGTTGGTTGTCGTGTAATTGTGCCTTTTGGTAATCGTATCATTGAAGGTTTTGTTGTACAAATTTATGATGATGATGCTTTTATATTAATTAAACAAAAACAACTTGATTTACAAAAATTAAAACCAATTAAAGATATTATTGATACCGAACCTTGGTTTACTCATGGAATGTATCAAACTGCTACATGGATGGCTAATTATTATTTGTGTTCTTTAGGTGAAACTATGCGGTTATTTATTCCCGGGAAAAACAGTATAAAAATTCGTCCTGTTTATAATTTAGTAATAGATTATTTTAAACAAATAGAGCAAAATAATTTTTCTGATGAAGAATTAAAATTACTAACGTATCTTTCACTCAATCAAAATGTAGATATTTTGAATTTATGCCACAATTTAGTTGATATACCTGATTTAAGGACACTTTTAAATAAATTTATCGCCAAAAAACTTATTCAACGTGAATATACTTATCAAACTCAAGCAAAAAAATTATATGAAAAATATACAGTATTAGATATTGAGGTAACTGATGAACATTTAGCTATTTTAAAGAAAAAACCTGCTCAAACTAAGGCTTTATTATTTTTACAAAAAGTAAAATCTATTGCTAATAAAAAACTAACAGAGCAAAAAATTTCTGCTGCTACATTAAAGGCATTAGCTAATTTAAATTATATTCATTTTGAAGAACGTCAAATATTTCGTGATAGTTACCAAGATTTAAAAATTACTAAAGTAAGTGTAAAACAATTAACCAATGAACAGCAACAAGTTTTATCTATTATTGAAGAAAATTTAAAACGAGATAACTATAAATTTTTATTATTCGGCGTAACTGGTAGTGGTAAAACTCAAGTTTATATTGAACTTGCCTTAAAAGTTCGTGCTCAAAATAAGCAGGTTTTAGTTTTAGTTCCAGAAATTGTACTTACAGGACAATTAGTTACTGCTTTTAAATCTTATTTTGCTGATGATGTTGTAGTTATTCATAGTCGATTATCCATTAGTGAACGCAGTGACGCTTTTTTCAAAATCCGCACCAAACAAGTAGGTATTATTATTGGCGCTCGTTCAGCTTTATTTGCACCATTTGATGATTTAGGTCTTATTGTTATGGATGAAGAACATGACCCATCGTATAAACAAGATGAATCGCCTCGTTATCATAGCCATGATATTGTCGAAAAAATGAGTGATATTTACCATGCTACGTTAATTATGGGAAGTGCCACACCTTCTCTAGAAAGTTTTTATAAAGCTCAAAATGGAATATATACCCTACTTACAATGAAACAACGTATTGATAATATTCCTATGCCACATATTGAGGCTGTAGATATGCGTGAAGAACTTCGCATGGGTAATCGAAAAATCATTTCGCAAAAATTAAGAGATTTAATCACTGAAACTCTGAATAAACATGAACAAATTATTATTATGTTAAATCGTCGAGGTTTTTCTACTTTTGTAATGTGCAGAGCTTGTGGTTATGTTGCTAAATGTAAATACTGTGGTATGCCTCTTGTTTATCATCAAAAAGGATTTTTACAATGTCATCATTGCGATGTTACGGAGCCAGTTCCTACAATTTGTCCAGACTGTAATAGTAAATATATAAAATTTTTTGGTTCTGGCACGGAAAAATTAGAAATTGAATTACAGACTTTATTTCCTAATGCACGTATTATTCGTTTAGATAGAGATACTACCACCAAAAAATTTGCTCATCAACAAATTTTAAAACAATTTAAAGACGGTCACTATGATATTTTATTAGGCACGCAAATGGTCGCTAAAGGTCATGATATTCCCAATGTAACGTCTGTTGGTATTATTAGTGCAGATTCTAGTCTGAATTTACCTGATTTTCGTGCAGGTGAACGTTGTTTCAGTCTAATTACACAAACAGCAGGACGCGCTGGTCGTGGCAATAAACAAGGAAAAGTAGTCGTGCAAACTTATAATTTAGAGCATTATGCTCTACAATGTGGTATATTACAAGATTATCTAAAATTTTATCATGAAGAATTGGCATTACGCAAAATGATGTATTACCCACCATTTTGTAATTTAATAAAATTAATTATTCAAGATGAAGATGAACAAACAGCTTTAGCCAAAGCTCAAAATTTAAAAACTTTGCTAAAGAAACAATTTGAAGATGATAAATCCACCGTTGTCATGGGGCCAGCTCCTGCCATTATTGCTAAATTTAAAACAATGTATCGCTTTAATTTATTATTAAAAACTCAAGATTTAAATCTTTTATGTGGTTATCTTCGCGAACTAAACATTGATATCGATAATAATATTACTATTGACGTAAATCCTATTAATACTAATTAACCTAAATATTGGACATATTAGTTAAGCTACTAATTAAGACTTAGTTCTGCATTTTACGGGACTAAGTCATTTGAGTATTTAATCATAAAAAACTGCACCCCAAAAATTGTTTTGTATCCAACTTTTGGGGTGCAGTTAACTTTTATTTTGTATTTTATTAAACAAACATTTTTGTTCTAAAAATTACTAAATATTCTAAGAAAAATAAAGCTAATACAATAATGTATAATCCATTTACTAATATTGGTGTTACAAAATTTAAATATAGTAAATATAATACACTTGGCCAATAAATTAAATTAGTGATTATTGCATATTTTTTTAAATATAATTTTACGTTATCTTTTACTTTATGTACACCTTTTAATGTACAATAAAGACTAATTAAAATATGAATACAAAGTGGTACTAAACTTAAAATTAAGCTTAAATATATATTCATATATTCATCGCCTACTGGTATTGATATTTTGGTTTCAGGAACATTAGCTAAGCTTTTATATATGAGATATGCATATATAACTTCTCTAAATTCATAAAAAATAACCCATGCCGTTCTTAATGTTGATGATTGCATATAAATTCACCCTTCTGTCTTATTATATACAATAATTATAAACTAATATTAAAAAAAAATGAAGTGCATAAGAATGTACTTATACACTTCATTGAATTTATTTAAATGAATCTTATAATTAATAATTTATTTATTAAAATATCCATTCATGACCAAAACGTTTTAATAAATTGTCGGCTTCAACAGGGCCATTAGAACCTTGCTCATAAGTGAATACAGGAAGTTTATCCCAACGATAAAGGTCTTTTAATCGTTCAATATATTCCCAACTAGTTTCGATTTGATCCCATTGAGAGAACCAAGAACGTTCACCACGGATACAAGCTGTAATTAAGCGTTCATATGCTTCAGGAGTATTTATTCTGCTAGAGAATGAACTACTTTGACTGAAATCCATTTTTGCTTGTGTAATTTCTTCTGTGTCTCCTGGGGTTTTTACATTAAATTGAAGATGAACACCTTCATTTGGTTGAATTTTAATGATTAAAATATTACGAGCTGCAGAAATAAATGTTTGGCGGAAAACAATAGCAATTTGCATTTCACGGCAACGAAGCTTTTTACCTGTGCGAATATAAAATGGTGTATTCCACCAACGTTCATTATCAATAAATAAACGAAGAGCAGCATAAGTTTCTGTATTAGAATCAGTTGGAATAGATTTTTCTTGACGATATCCTTTATATTGGCCAAGAACTAAACTATCGCGTACATCTTCTACAGGACGTAAAGCGCGAAGTACACGTAATTGAGCATCATGCATTGCTTCAGTAGAAAATTGTTCAGGCCATTCCATAGCAACGATAGATAAGATTTGGAATAAATGATTTTGTACCATATCTTTTAAGGCGCCGCTAGTATCATAATAACCACCACGAGAACCAATGCCTAAATCTTCAAAAGCGGAAATTTGTACAGATTCGATATATTGTGAATTCCATAAATTAGAGAAAATAGGATTTGTAAAGCGAATTGTTTGAATATTACGCACCATTTCTTTACCTAAATAATGGTCGATACGATAAATATTGTCAATAGAGAAAAAGGCTTCTAGTTGTTTATTAAGTTCTTTAGCAGCTTCTAAATTTTCACCAAATGGTTTTTCTAAAATAACTTTACCATTAGAAGCATTTTCTACTGCTTTTAAACCAGTAGCGATAACACCAAAGAATTTTGGTGCAACAGCAAAATAGAAGATATGTTCAGTTATGTTTTCTGCTACGTAGTATTCACTTAAACGATTATATTCTTCCAATTTAGAAATATCCATTTTGAAATAAGATATACGTTTAATAAAACGAGAAAATGTTTTTTCTTCATACGGTAAACGAGCAAATTGTTTTACCCAGTCACGAACAAGTTCACAATATTGTTCAGTAGTATAATCACGTCTACCAATAATAATAATTCTAGAATCAGCTTCTGCAGCATTAGCAGCAGTCATATTATATTGTGCAGGCATGAGCTTTCTAAAAGTTAAATCACCAGTACCACCAAAAACTGTAAATGCTTTATTTGAAGTCATATCAACGCTCTCTTTCATAAAAAATAAAAATAGATAATAGATAATAAGTAAAAAAATAAATAAAAAAATAAATAAAAAAATAAATAAAAAAATAAATAAAAAA
>CAUWIH010000002.1:0-89486 GCA_963558795.1 uncultured Megamonas sp.
TAGACCCTTATAGGGTCAGAGCAAACCACCAGTTTAACTGGTGGTTTTGATTTTATATATTAAATTGATTAAGCGATTTCGCCTTCAAGTTCAGTACCACGAACTTTGATTGGACGATTATCTTCATCAACCATTACGACATTAGGAATTAAAGCAGTAGCTTCTTGTTTGTCCATCATAGCATAAGCGATAATAATTACAGTATCGCCAACTTGTGCTTTACGAGCTGCAGCACCATTTAAACAAATTACACCACTACCACGTTTACCAGCAATAGTATAAGTTTCTAATCTGCTACCATTATTATTATTAACGACTTGTACGCGTTCACCAGGTAAAATACCAGCAAGTTCTAATAATTCTTCATCAATAGTGATACTACCCATATATTCTAAATTAGCTTCAGTAACTGTAGCACGATGAATTTTTCCATGAAACATATTGTATAACATTTTTATTCGTCCCCCAAAATAATATTATCGATTAAACGAGTTGTACCGAATTTTACAGCGACAGCTAATAAAACTTTAGTTGTAATTGTTTTATCTACTGGTAAAAGTCCAGGAATTTGATACATTTCTACATAATCTATATCACTCATAGCTTCAGTATTTATCATATTTTTTACTAAATTTAAAAGAACTTGTGTATTGCGTTCTCCATTAGCAAAAGCTTCTTTTGCAGCTTTTAAACTTTTAGATAAAATTAAAGCGGATTGTCTTTCTTTATCGGATAAATAAACATTACGGGAACTTTTAGCAAGTCCATCGTGTTCACGAACGATTGGCATAATACGAAGTTCAATATTGAAGAATAAATCCTCTACCATGCGATTTAATACTTGTGTTTGTTGAGCATCTTTTAACCCAAAATAAGCTCTATCAGCTCTAGAAATGTTGAATAATTTTGTTACTACTGTAGTAACACCACGGAAATGAATAGGGCGTGTTCTACCACATAAAACTTTAGTGATATCTCCAGTTACTTCGACCCAAGTCATATCTTCATGTGGATATAATTCTTTTGGTTGAGGAGCAAATACAATATCGGCTCCAGCTTCTTTAGCTACAATACAGTCATTATCCAATGTACGAGGATAAGCATCATAATCTTCGTTTGGTCCAAATTGTGTAGGATTTACAAAAACACTAACAATAGTAATATCATTTTCTTTAGCAGAAGCTTGTATTAATGAAGCATGTCCTTCGTGTAAAGCTCCCATAGTTGGAACTAAACCAATAGATTTGTTTTCTTGTTTGTAAGTTGCTACTAATTTACGTAATTCAGCTACATTTTTGCATAAAAGCATTGTAATTTCTCCTTTGATGTTTTTATAACAAACGAAAAGAGACCAGGGATTACAATAATTAAAAACTTTAGTTTTATTAAAAAATAAAAAAAGTGCATACGAAACGAATGCACTTTTAGTTTAAAGTAGTCTTAGACAATCTAAGTATGTTTAAAATTTAAGATAAAAATTTTATCGTGAATTTCAGTTATAATTATTGCAAATTCGTCTCGGTCATAGTGATCCAAGCGTTTTAACTGTTACTAATATTTAGTTGTGAAGAATAAATAATTGAGATACAGTTCAATGATTATTATATTGATACTGTTCACTATTGTTTGTTATGTGCCATATATTATCACAGAAAATTTTATCTGGCAAGAAAAAATAATTTGCTAAATAGTAATATATTAGAGTTTTAGGATAATAAGACGAAAAAAGGGAAACATTTCAAGAACTGCAAAATTGAATGGATTTTGCAGAGGTTGAGATATTTCCCTAGATATGACATATGGAGCTGATAGCAGGATTTGAACCTGTGACCGATGTATTACGAATACATTGCTCTACCAACTGAGCTATATCAGCAATTATTTCTTATTATGATAAAATATTTTAAATTTATTGTCAATATTTGCTACAGATAAATACACAAAACACTAAATCTAGCTTATAATATAATAAATACAAAGTATTCAGTTTAGAAATACTACTTAATAATTAGTTACTAGTTTGGAGTTGGAGGATTTACCCCATGGAATTAAATCAATTAGAATATTTTATAGCTTTAGCACATATTAAAAATTTTACTAAAGCTGCAAAATCATTGAATGTATCGCAACCGGCACTTAGTCGTTCAATTAGTCGTTTAGAAAAAGATTTAAATATACCTTTATTTATTAGAGATAGTCGTAAGGTAAATTTAACACAATATGGACAAACTTTTTTAACTTATGCAGAACGCATATTACAGGAATTAGAAACAGCTCGTCAAGATATTACTAATATGGCTGAACCCGATAGTGGAGTTGTTAATTTATCATTCATGCATTCTTTAGGAGCATATTTAGTACCAGATTTATTGAAAGAATTTCGTAAAATTTACCCTAAAATACAATTTCGTTTGAATCAAAATCATTCATTTTTATTATCTAAACAATTGTTAAAAGGTGAATCTGATTTATGTTTATGTAGTGCTCCGATAAATATGGATGGTATTGCTTGGGTACCTTTATTGAATGAAGAATTATTTATTATTGTACCGAATACACATCATTTAGCAGATAGAGATAAAATCAATATTAGTGAAATTGCCAGTGAACCTTTTGTTACTTTAAAACCAATGTATGGCTTAAGAACAAAAACTGAGCATTTATTTGAAATGGCATCTATCCGTCCCAAAATTCGCTTTGAAGGTGATGAAATTATTACTGTAGCAAGCTTAGTCGCTGCCAATTTAGGTGTATCTTTAGTGCCGAAGATTCCTGGAATGGAACATTTGGATATAAAATTTATCTCTATAGATACGCCAAAATGTTCGCGTGATATAGGTCTGGCTTGGTATGCTAATAAACCATTATCACTTGCTGCTCATCGTTTTCAAAATTTTGTCATGAACAAATTTAATCAAGATTAATTTTAAATCTCCTTGCAGTTTTGTATTTTGAATGATATGCTAATTTATTGTAGACGATAAATTTGTTTACGATAATAATATTAAGTTTAATGGAGGAACACCTGAATGAAAGCAGTTATTTTTGATATGGATGGGGTAATTATTGATAGTGAATCTATCCATGCTGATATGAAAATACGCACCTTAACACATTTTGGTATCCCTTGTAGTATGGAAGATTGTGTGGCTTATGTAGGGCGTTCAGCAAAAGCTTTTTTTGGTGATTTTGCTAAACTCGCTGATAAAGAAGTTTCTATTCAAGAAATGGTTGATTATAAACATCAAATTTATTTAGAATATATTCAAGATTGTAATGCTATTTATCCAATTGAAGGAGTGTTGGATTTATTATATAATTTGCATAATAATCGTATACCAGTAGCATTGGCCTCTTCTGCAGATAGAAAAGTTATTAATGCAGTATTAACAAAATTTGGGTTAAATGATTGTTTTGAATATATTTTAAGCGGAGCAGAGCTTCCTGCAAGTAAACCAAATCCAGCAATTTATCAATTAACAGCAAAAGCTTTAGGTTTTAAACCAGAAGAGTGTGCAGTTATTGAAGATGCTACTGCAGGGATTATTGCAGCTAAGGACGCAGGGGCTTATTGTATCGCTTATGATAATCCAAATTCTGGACCTCAAGATTTATCTCGTGCAGATATGATTGTAAAATCTATTTCAGATATTAATGTAGAAGATATTATTAAAAATTAAGATTATAGTCTGAAAAATTTATAAGATTGATTGAGGTTAAAAATGGAAAAATTTAATTTTTATTGTCCTACCGAAATAGTTTTTGGTAAAGATAGTGAAGAAAACGTAGCTTCTTTAATAAAAAAATACAATGGACATAAAGTTTTGATTGTTTATGGTGGGGGCTCTATTGTCCGTAGTGGCTTGTTAGAAAAAATCTGTAAACAATTAACTTTAGCTGATTTAGCATATATAACAATTGGTGGTGTACAGCCCAATCCTATCGTTTCTTTTGTAAATGAAACAGTAAAAACAGCATTAAAAGCTAATGTTGATTTTATTTTGGCGATTGGTGGCGGTTCAGTTATTGATACAGCCAAAGCAATTGCTCATGGTTTAAAATACCCTGAACATGATATTTGGGATATTTGGACTAAAAAAGTAGATTTAGTAGCGACTACACCAATGGCAAGTATTGTTACTTTAGCAGCAGCAGGTAGTGAAACAAGCGATTCAGCAGTATTGACTAATGAAGTTACAGGTCAAAAACGTGGTATTAATACTCCATTTAATCGACCTTGCTTTGCCATTATGAATCCAGAGCTTACGTATACTGCCCCACAAAAACAAAAAGCTTGTGGTATAGCAGATATCTTTATGCATACAATTGAACGTTATTTTGCGAAAGAACAGCATAATTACCTAACAGATTATATTGCTGAAGGTTTATTAAAAGATGTGATGACTCAAGGAAAAAAAATGCTTGAAGAACCAACAAATTATATCGCTCATAGTGAAATAATGTATGCAGGTTCTTTATCACATAATGATATTACTGGTCTTGGACGTACAAAAGATTTTAGCGTGCATAAATTTGGACATGAATTAAGTGCCAAATTTGACGCTACTCATGGAGCTTCACTCACTACTATGTGGGCTTCTTGGGCAAGATATATATATAAACATGATATAAATCGTTTTTGTCATTTAGGTAATGTGTTATTTAATATTACTGGAGAAAATGAAGAGGCAGCCTTACAAACAATTAAAGAAGTAGAAAACTTTTTTGCAAGTTTAGGGTTACCTACAAGTATTAGTCAGTTAGTTGGTAAAAAATTAGCTGATGAAGAGATTGTTTATTTAAGTAATATGTGCACAGATAATAAAACCAAAACTATTGGTAATTTTGTATCACTAAACTATGATGATGTATATGCTATTTTTCAATTAGCTAATCATTAAATTTAATAAATAAGGTGTTTGTATGGATATGCAAAATTGTACACTTTGCCCACGAATGTGTAATGTAGACCGCAGAAAATCATTTGGGGTTTGTCATGCTAGTGATAAAGTGGAAGTTGCACTCGTATCTTTACACCAATGGGAAGAACCGTGTCTATCTGGAACGAATGGAGCAGGCACGGTTTTTTTCTCTCATTGTAGTATGCGATGTATTTTCTGCCAAAATCATGAAATTAGTACAGAAGGCAAAGGTTATGAAGTAACAATAGAAAGATTAGCAGAAATTTTTCTAGAACAGCAAGGAAGAAAAGCTCATTGTTTAGAATTAGTTACACCTACGCATTATGTATTACAAATTATTGAAGCTTTAGATATAGCAAAAAAAAATGGATTCAATATTCCTGTGGTATATAATACAAGTGGTTATGAAAATATAGAAACATTAGAGTTATTAAAAGGATATGTAGATATTTTTCTGCCTGATTTTAAATATTTTTTAGCAAAAACAGCACAGGAATTTTCTCATGCTCCTAATTATCCTCAAGTAGCGAAACAGGCTATTTCTAAAATGTATGAACTTGTAGGTAAACCACAATTTAATGATAATGGAATAATGACAAAAGGTGTTATTGTGCGTCATCTTATTTTGCCATGGTATTATAAAGAAAGTATGCAAATTGTAGAATACTTATATAAAACATTTGGTGATAATATATATTTAAGCTTGATGAATCAATATACACCAATGTATAAAGCATGTACTCATCCAAAATTAAAACGAAAATTAACGACATTTGAGTATGATAAAGTTGTTGATTATGCTTTAGACTTAGGTGTAAAGCATTGCTTTATCCAACAAGGTAACACAGCAACTAAAGATTTTGTACCACAGTTTGACGGAACAAATGTTATAAAAAGTTAATAAAAATAATAAAACGAGCAATTTTATAGATATTGCTCGTTTTTATTATAAAGAATTGTTGAATTTTAAATTGAAAAACGTTTATACATTTGCCAAATAAAAAAAGCTAAACACATAATAAAACTACCAGTGAGAATGAGTAATTTATCGATAGCGATGAAATCACCAATTATACCAAAAAATAAAATACCGATAACAGTAGAGATGTTCATTAAAATGTTTATATTAGAAAAAACTCTACTAAGCATAAATTGCACAGTATTTTCTTGAATAGCTGTTAAATTAGAAGTGTTAAATATAGGCATAATAATACCTGAAAAGAACATGATAATAATATAAAAAATAAAGTTATTGGCAAGACCTAAATTTAAAATTAAAATACCAAAAAGAAAGCAAGATAAAGTCATGGCGTATAATTTGCTATTTATGGTTAATTTATACATAATAAATCCACCAAGACAGTTACCTAGAAACCAAGAAGTTTCATTTATGGCAAGATAAATACTGTCATTACTAAACTTAGTGCTTACTAATACAGGTGTTAAAAATCCAGGGACAGACATAAAAAAATAAAAAATTAGAAAAAAGAATATACTGTAACGTAAGTAAGTATTAGTTTTTAAATAGATAATGCCATCTTTAAATGAGGAAAACAAAGTTTTATCAGTATTATTAGTATTAGTAAAATGTGTATACTCATGATATTTTATTTTTTGAAATAAAGAAATAGCAATAATTGCTGTAATGAAATCTATACATAAAATGAATTCGAAAGAATAAAAATTTAATAATAAAGCGGCAATAGTAGGCGAAATCATGTTAATTATAGAGTTTAAAATAGAATAGATACTATTAGTTTTTTGTAATAAATTTTTAGGACAAATAGTAGCAATAAAAGCATTTTCAAGTGGAGTTTGAATACCTGACCCAATCGAACGAAAAATACATAATAAATAAATTAAATAGATTGATTGATAACCTAAAAAAAATAATATGACTAAAACTAATGTAGCAAAAGCTGTAATAGCATCACCTAGAATAATAAGCAATTTTTTATTATATTTATCGCCTAAGCTACCAGCAAAGATAGAGATTATTATTTGTGGAATATAAGTGCAAATAATAGAAATTGCTACTAAGGTAGCAGATGAAGTTGTTAAAGTTATATACCAAATAATGCTAAAAGATACAATAGTTGATCCGAGTAAAGAGAACCATTGACTAGAAAAAAATATAAATAAATTTTTTTTGATTAAAGATTGTTTTTTAGCGTTTGCATAAAGCGCTCTTTTATTATATCTTTTGATGTGATGGTATCGCATAATATTTCACCAATTGTATAAGAATTTATAAAAAATATTAAAATATGTTAACTATATTATACTTATTAGTTTATAAAACATCAAGATGGATATTAAAATATAAAAAGGACTTGGTTTAAATTAACCAAGTCCTGATTTTTGCTTTTATTTAAGATATTGTGCAACTAAATCTGTAAATTTATCTTGGGAGAAAAATCCAGATTCACGACCAACAACTTCACCGTCTTTGATGAATAATAAAGTAGGAACGACCATAACATCATAGCTTTCAGCAAGTTGAGGATTTTCATCGATATCGATTTTTAAGATATCAAAGTTTTGTTCAGGTGCTATTTTTTCTAATACAGCACCCATCATTTTACAAGGGCCGCACCAAGTAGCAAAGAAATCTACCACAAAAGTGGATTTGTTATCTAATAGTTTATTAAAAGCATTTGCATCTGCATGAATTAACATAATATTATTCCTCCTAATGTAATTAATGTAACCAATTTAAAAATGTTTATATTTAACTTTCTACAGTTATTATAGATTAAATAAAAAATTATTTCTGTGACTTTATCACAAATCTAGTTAAAAAATTTTTATGAAAAAATAAGTATAAATATTAATTATTGCTAGATTGAATCAAAAATAAGACTTTATTCTCTTAAGAATAGACAAATTCTGATAATTCTCTATTTTGAATGTATTTTAATGTATTTTTTATTCATTAAGTAAAAGTATTGTAAAGTTAAAATTTATTTTATATAATAGACAAGTATTTTCAATAGATATGAGAGTATAAATAATATTTATATCTATTGATAAATAATTTCATAAGGAGATTTGATGATGAACTTATCCATTAAAATTTTTATTTCTTTAATTTTATCTGTCATCGTAGGTCTTGTTCTTGGTGAAGAAAACTTACCTTGGCTAAAAGCATACGTTGCACCATTTGGTACAATGTTTATTAATTTAATTAAAATGATTATCGTACCTGTTGTTTTGGCATCTCTCGTATGTGGTGTAACTAGCCTTGGGGATACAAAAAAATTAGGTCGTATTGGTATAAAAGTAATCTTATTATATATGGTGACAACTGCTGTAGCACTTGTTATTGCTTTAGGTATTGCAAGCTTATTACAACCAGGTGTTGGTTTAGATTTAATGGCTGATAAAGCTCCAGAAGTAAAAGAAGCTCCTACATTTATGCAAGTATTAGTAGGTATGATTCCTGCAAATCCTATTATGTCTATGGCTAAAGCAGATATGTTACCAATCATTATTTTTGCTTTAGCACTTGGTATTGGTATTACAAGTGTTGGTAAAAAAGGTGAGCCTTTACTTGGTTTCTTCGATTCTTTAGCTGAAGTAAGTTATAAATTGATTTCTATGATTATGAATCTTGCTCCATATGGTGTATTTGCATTACTTGTACCAGTAGTTGCTGCTAATGGTCCTAGAGTATTATTACCACTTTTATCTGTAATTGCTACAGTATATGTTGGTTGTATAATTCATGCTTTAGTTGTTTATTCTAGTATTGTTTCTACTTTTGGCAAAATTAGTCCAATTAAATTTTTCAAAGGTATGACAGAAACAATGCTCCTTGGTTTTACTACATGTAGCTCTGCTGCAGCTCTTCCTGTTAATATGAAAAACTGTGAAGAAAATTTGGGTGCAGATAAATCTATTGCAAGTTTCGTATTGCCATTAGGTGCTACAATTAATATGGATGGAACAGCGATTTATCAAGGTGTTTGTGCAATTTTTATTGCCAATGTTTATGGTATTGATTTAACAGCAGGTCAAATGTTAATGATCGTATTGACTGGTACACTTGCTTCTGTAGGTACTGCAGGTGTTCCTGGTGCGGGTGTTATCATGCTTGCTTTAGTATTACAAACTGTTGGTCTTCCAATGGAAGGCTTAGCACTTGTTGCTGGTATTGACCGTGTACTTGATATGATTCGTACATGCTTAAATATTACAGGTGATGCTGCTGTAACAATTGCAGTTAGCACAACAGAACGCCAAGTGTCATAATTTAGTCATAAAAAATAAATAGATAATAGATAAAAAAACAGTAATGATAGATATAAATTCTATTATTACTGTTTTTTTTATTAGTAAACGCTAGATATTATTTTTCCGATATTATCTGCTAAATCTTCAAGTGTTTCTAAATCTTCTTCACAAGCTAAAAATAAAGTAAAGACATTTTCACTTATGTCAATCATACCAATACAAATATCTTCATCAAACCATTTATTGTCTAAAGTTTTACACCATTCAACAATACCATCTTCGTCAGAATAATTTGTTTCATCATCATAAGTATCATATTCATCGTCTTCATCATAATCATAAGTAGAAAAGTCGATATCATCTTCTACAAATTTGCCATCTAAAAAAAGACCATATTCTTTAAATGTACGTAGACTACGAATTTCCCAACCAAAATCTATGATATTAGTCTGGAAGGGGCATTGAATGATATAGTTGTTTCTGATTAGTATATTTATGGCAACCGCCCAATTAAAGTCTTCATAAGAAGTATATTTTAAAGGGGCATTACGAGCTTCAAAATCTTCGAGATGTTCTTTAGCATGTAATTTTATATTAGAAATATTGTCAGTTATTTCAGCTAAAACGTCATCATCATTATTACTAATGATACTAGCTATCTTTAAAATAGTGTCTAATTTTTCCATATTCAAACCCTCTTTTTGTAAAATATTAAATTAATATAATAATTCATTATAAAATAAACAAAATCCTTTATATTTTACAAATAAAACTTATATGATATAATATCTATTAGCTAATATTAATTATTGATTACTATTTAAAATATTAAGAGGTGAGTATTATTTTATATATAGGAAATCATCTTTCTTCATCAAAAGGTTTTGTTAATATGGGAAAAGAGGCTTTAAAATTAGATGCCAATACATTTGCTTTTTTTACACGAAATCCACGAGGAAGTAAAGCAAAAGATATTGATGAAACAGATGTATTAAGTTTTATCCAATTAGCAAACGAGCATAACTTTCAAACTTTAGTAGCACATGCACCATATACTTTAAATCCATGTTCTAATCGTGAGGAAGTACGTGAATTTGCTAGACTTACGATTGCTGATGATTTATTACGTATGGAAAAATTGCCACATAATTATTATAATTTTCACCCAGGCAGTCATGTTGGACAAGGAATAGAATATGGTATTCAGGCTATAAGCGATTGTTTAAATGAAGTGATGTGGAAGGAACAAACAACAACTATTTTACTTGAAACGATGGCGGGCAAAGGTACGGAAGTTGGTAAAACTTTTGAAGAAATAAAAGCCATTATCGATAAAGTACAAATAAAAGAAAAAATTGGTGTTTGTTTAGATACATGTCATGTGTGGGACGCAGGTTATGATATTGTAAATCATTTAGATGAAGTATTGCAGGATTTTGATAAAATTATTGGTTTAGAGAATTTAAAAGCTATACATTTAAATGATAGTAAAAATGATTTAAATAGTCATAAAGACCGTCATGAAAAAATAGGGCAAGGAAAAATCGGCTTAGAGGCGATTTTTAGAATAATAAATCATCATAAATTAAAAAATTTGCCATTTATTTTAGAAACACCAAATGACCATAAAGGTTATGCTGAAGAAATAGCATTATTGCGTAAAAATTTTCATGAATAAAGACAAAATAAAAAAGTATCTTTTCTAATATATACATTAATATAAAAGAAAAGATACTTTTTATTTATTTACATTTTTTATTTTTTAGATAATTATCTAGTTTTCCAATGAGCAAGAGCACCAGAGAATTTATTGATAGCGAAAGAGTTTTCTACAGCTTTATCAATAAATAATTGTGCTTGTTTAAATGCTTCATGGATATCTAAGCCTTTAGCTAAACCAGCAGTAATAGCAGCAGAGAATGTACAACCTGCACCATTATTATAAATATGTTGTTTTTTAGGTTTTTGTTCGATTGTGAAGTCTTTACCATCAAATAACACATCAATCATATTGTCGCCTTCAACACGACTACCAGATTTTATGATAACATTTTTTGCACCTAATTGATTGATTTTTACGCAAGCTTGTTTAATATCTTCAAGTGTTTCAACTTTTTCCATATCAGCAAGATAAGCAGATTCTACTGTATTTGGTGTAATTACATCAGCTTTTTGTACTAATAATTTTTTTATAGCAACAGCAGCGTCAGGAACCATAATAGCATCAATACCTTTACACACCATTACAGGGTCGATTACTACATTTTTAAAATTGTATTTATCAATAGATTTTGCTACTAATTCTACAAGCTCAGCAGAACCAAGCATACCAGTTTTCATTGCATTGGCACCAATACCTTCACCAACTGTAGCAATTTGACGTTCGATAGTATTGATATCAATAGGAAAAATATCATGAGCCCAATCTTTAGGATTTTGAGCTACGATGACAGTAAGAGCCACCATACCATAAACGCCCATTTCTTCAAAAGTTTTTAAATCTGCTTCCATACCTGCTCCGCCAGAAGTGTCAGAACCTGCGATGGTAAATGCTTTATAATTCTCTAATGCCATAGAAATCACCCTTATTTCAAATAATAGATTTATCTAGCATTATAGATATCTGAAATCTAAAAGTCAATTAAATAGGAAAAAAAGTGTAAAGTGTATCGATACAAAATCATTTACTCCAAAGTGTTTCCATAATTTGTGGGTAAACTTCATTTAAATTTTTTACAATGCTATCGCTAATGAATAAGATAATATCATTATTAATATCAGCATTTAATACACAAGCATCTAAGTATACGCCAGAATCATTAGTATAATATTTAAATGCTTTATATTTAGCATTTAATTCGTCAAAGAAGGCAAGCAATTTATCTTTGTTTTGTACATTTGGTGCAATTTGTACACGAATTAAACTATAGATACTATCATCTAAAATAATTCCCATAGGTAATAATTGGTTATTAAGATTGATAGATGAACGAAATACTACAGTGTGAAGTTTATCTTCGGCAATTTCTTCTGTTGTAAAACAAGTAATATTTTTTTCAGTTAAATATTTTTGGAATTTTTCGGCTTTTGCATTCATTAATATTCTTCTCCTTAACATATTAATATAAAATAAAAAAGTACTCTTTTCTATAATAATAGAGGTGTAGAGTACTTTTTAGTACCAATAAAATTATAAAATCTTATTATATAATATTACTTTTGGTATATATAAGTCAAAATATTTTTATATATAGATATTAATTATTGAATTTTAAGCCTTTGACGATAACATTTACATCATGAACAAACATTCCAGTCATATATTCAATAGATTCTTTGATTTTCTTTTGAATTTCTTTGATTGTCGAAGGAATATGTTTGCCATAAGTTAAAATGATATCAAAAGAAATTTTGATTCCCTTATCTTCACCATTTTCCCAAACATGTTCAACGTGAATATGTGATACTTTAAAATCAAAGTCTTTATTTTTAGAGATATATTTAATGATAGATACAATAGTTGCATCATCGATAATTAATCTACCATAATAACTAAATATAGGACGAACAATCGATTTTTCACCTAAACGGCGACGTTTAGTACTAGATTTTTTGAAAAAAGATTGAATGGGGTCGATTAAATATCCTGAAAAATGAGGTTTTAATTCAATTGTTGGTACAGGAATAATATGTTTACCTTCACGGTTACGATAAAATTGAGCTTTAGCCATTTCCGCCTTAGTTGCAATATCAGCAATATTGATAATTCTACTTATTGGTGGTAAATTTAAAGCTTTATCAATGCGGTGTACCATATTTTCAGAAGTTCCTAAAATTAAAATTCTTTCAGGTTTTTCTTTAGCAATAGCTTGTTGCACTTCTTCGGCATGACCTGGAATTACAAAAACAGCTCGGCGAATAGCCATGATTTTACTAGCTTCTCGTTTCGCTGAATAACCAGCTATTATTTTATTATCTTTTATTAAAATACCATCATCTATAATCGCATCAGCTTTATTTTGTCTTGCTACCATCAAAGCACGATGAGACTTACCTGTTCCACTTGGGCCTACTAAAGCAATAACGTCCATAGTTTCTCTGCTACTCCTTTACTAATAATATACAAAATGTTTTGAGGATTTTTTATTATTTAGTTTTGATAAAATTTTAGCTAAAATGTGAATTATGTCTAAGACCTTATATTATTAAATCTAGAATTTAAATTAATAAAGCCTTAGACATATCATGAAAATCCGATCTAAATCTAATCTAAAAATATTAATTTTAATCAATATATTATCGTGATTCTATAATAAGTTTTATAGCAGTACGTTCTTCACCGTCGATTGTAATATCTGCGAAAGCTGGTATACAAATTAAATCGACTCCACTAGGTGCCATAAATCCACGTGCAATGGCTACTGCTTTTATCGCTTGATTTAGTGCACCTGCTCCGATAGATTGTAGCTCTACGCTTTTTTCTTCTCGAAGGACTCCGGCTAATGCTCCTGCTACGGCATTTGGATTAGATTTTGTTGATACTTTTAATACTTCCATGACTAGTACACCTCTTCACATTAGGAATACTATTTATTTTCGCTAAAAAGTATCAAAAATCCTTTTTTCAAAGCGGTTAAGTATAAATTATTCTTCATGTAATAAAATACGTTCAAAAGATTTTACACTGTTGTCGTCATTTAAATCTAAAATAACAGCAGAAAATACATTTGGACCACTGGCCATTTCAAAACGAACAGGTCTACAAGTAATAAATTTATCAATAGCATTATTTACATTGACGCCTAAGCTGGAATTATATGGGCCAACCATACCTAAATCACTGATATAAGCTGTGCCTTGAGGTAAGACGCGATTATCAGCTGTTTGAACATGTGTATGAGTGCCTACAACGCATGTTACTTTACCATCAAGATAAAATCCCATAGCAATTTTTTCAGAAGTAGCTTCTGCGTGAATATCTACCAAGATAATATCACATTCATTTTTTATTTCTTTTAAGATTTCATCGACTTTTTGGAAAGGACAATCCATTGGTGGCATAAATGTTCTACCAGAAACATTGATAACACCTATATTTTTAGCTTTAAATGGATAAATGCAATAACCTTTGCCCGGTGCACCTTCGGGATAATTTGCAGGACGCGTTAAAAATGGTTCATCATCAATAAATGATAAAATTTCTTTTTGGTCCCAAATATGATTACCAGAAGTTACAATATCTGCACCTGCATTATAAATTTCATCTAAAGTTTTACGACTGATGCCACGGCCACCAGCAATATTTTCACCATTTACCATGACAATATCTATATTATGTTCTTTTTTTAACTGGGGAATATATTTTCTAAATGTTTCTCTACCAGGTTTACCACAAACGTCGCCAACAATTAATATTTTCAAAATAACTTCGCCTCTTATAATTTATTTTTCTTCGTTAAATACAACGACTCTACTTTGTTCACGAATACCAGTGATTGTTTCTTCTATAGTAGTAACCTTTAAACTGCCTAAAAGATTATCAATTAGTGTAATCTGTTCAAAGGAAAGTTCTTCAATAGTATTTTTATCTGCATCAATAATTAATAAATCTGTTAAATATTCTAATAGTAAACTATTTAATAAATTTAGTTCACCGTAAGAAAAACTATATATATCTCGATTAATATCAATAAATGTAAAATTTTCTTTAATAGATATGCTTATATCATTAATGTCAGCAGTAAATTTTTGTAAATATTGATATGTGCGTAGACTTTCTAATAATATTGTTTGAATTTCATGTATTTCAGTTTTTGATAATATTTTATTTAAAATATAATTTAAATGAATAGTTTCATTTGGAGCTACAATAGAAAGTGTACTTATTTGAGGACAACATACTAAAATAGTTGTTATCAAATTTACGCAATCCATATTAGGTTTCTTTTCTAATTTTTTTTTCGTTATTTGCATATAATCTATACCTCATAATAATTATTGATACTGATATTTTATTTTACCTTGAATAAGGTAGCAATGCAAATGAACAAAAATAGTTAACGAATATTCAACATAAAAAAAGTAGTTATTAAATTAATAACTACTTTTTATTTTATGGATATCAAATTTATGTCAAAAGAAATTATTATCTTTATTTTGCATAATCAACGACACGAGTTTCTCTAATTACTGTTACTTTTATCTGACCTGGATATTCAAGTTCAGCTTCTATTTTCTTAGTAATATCATGAGCTAACGCTACTGTTGAAATATCATCCATTTTTTCAGGTTTAACCATGATACGAATTTCTCTACCTGCTTGAATAGCAAATGAACGGTCAACCCCTTCAAATGATTCAGCAATTTCTTCAAGACGTTTTAAACGTTTTAAATAAGATTCTAGGCTTTCACGTCTAGCTCCAGGACGTGCGGCAGATACAGCATCAGCTGCTGCAACTAATACAGCTTCAACAGTTTTCGCTTCTTCATCACCATGATGAGCACCGATAGCGTTAACAACATCTGCAGATTCACGATATTTTTTAGCTAAATCAGCACCAATAGTAACATGTGGGCCTTCAACTTCATGGTCAATAGCTTTACCAATATCATGTAATAAACCGCCACGTTTTGCTAAGTTTACATCTACACCTAATTCAGCGGCCATAACACCTGCTAAATGAGCTACTTCTATAGAGTGATTTAATACGTTTTGACCATAACTTGTACGATATTTTAAACGTCCTAATAATTTTACAATTTCTGGATGTAAACCATGCACGCCTGTTTCGAAACAAGCTTGTTCACCAGATTCTTTGATGCGTTGTTCAACTTCTTTACGAGATTTTTCCACCATTTCTTCAATACGAGCTGGGTGAATACGTCCATCAGTAATAAGTTTTTCTAAGGCAATACGAGCAATTTCACGACGAACTGGGTCAAAACCAGATAAAATAACGGCTTCAGGAGTATCATCAATGATTAAATCAATTCCTGTCATTGTCTCTAAAGCACGAATATTTCTACCTTCACGACCAATAATACGGCCTTTCATTTCATCATTTGGTAATGCTACTACAGAAACAGTTGTTTCTGCTACATGGTCAGCAGCACATCTTTGAATAGCCAAAGAAATAATATTACGAGCACGTTTTTCAGCTTCTTCTTTAGCTTGTTGTTCGTATTCTTTAATCATTACGGCTTTATCATGTTTGATTTCGATTTCTGCATCAGCAAGTAACATATTGCGTGCATCTTCAGTAGTAAGTCCGGAGATACGTTCTAATTCTTCAAGTTGTTTAGCATGAAGAGCATCTACTTTTGCTTGAGATTTGTCTACTTCTGCTTCTTTACGACTCAAAACTTCTTCTTTTTTCTCTAAAGAATCTATTTTTCTATCTAAATTTTCTTCTTTTTGAACTAAGCGACGTTCTTGACGAGAAAGTTCATTTCTGCGGTCTTTAGTATCACGATCTAACTCTTGGCGCATTCTATGTATTTCTTCTTTTGCTTCAAGAGTTGCTTCTTTCTTTTTAGTTTCAATTTGTTTTTCTGCTTCAGTAATAATTCTTCTTGCTTCAACTTCCGCAGAGCCAATTTGAGATTCTGCACTTCGTTTGCGCAACCAATAACCTACACCTAAGCCGATAACTAGTGCAAGTATTATCGCTAATAATAATTCAACGATAATCTCCACCCCCCTTTACATTAAATTTTTCTAAATATTCTTTACAAATCCATATAGGTAATGTAACCATATAGAAGTATTTTAAAGGTTTTTAGAATTAGTGTCAAGATTTCATGATTGTATCTATTATATAGTAACAAAAGCCATTGATTTTTTACAATGGCTTTTATTTTTAGCTATTTTATTAGCACCAGAGAAGTTTCATCCAATTTGGATATTCTTTTTCTAAATGAGTTGTAATAGCATCTAATAAATTCATTAGTAAATCTCCATCAATATCATCTGTATTGCTAGGAATATACATATCCAAATATAAAGCGTTATCTACATTTAAATAATATTTTACGGCTTTATAATTTACATTCATTTCGTTTATACAGTTAATAAATGCTTCACGATTTTTCATATATTGAATATCAGGGATAACTTGTACACGAATGATAGTATAGATACTATCATCTAAAATAACGACTACAGGAAGATTTTGACCGTAAATTTTTACATATGTATGAAATATACAGCGGGGATTTTCATTGTTTTCATCAGATTGTTCTTCTACTTTAAATGTTGTGATATTTTTTTGTGCTAAATATTCTTTGAGTTTTTCAGCTTTTATATTCATTTTATTCACCTATCCTTAAATATTTTAAAAGAATTTATTATTTTAAAGTGTTTTTATTATATTTATAAAATAATAAAAACATATTATCTTGATTAACTTATATATATATATTATCATTATTTTATAATTTTATATATATTTTTTTATATATATTATAATGAAAATAGTTTTCTGTATCAGTATTAATTTGGAGTGATAATGATGAACAATGACAATTTAGATATTACAATAGATGATATTATTAATACTGTAAAGAGTTATGATCCTAATGCTAATTTTGAATTAATTCAAAAGGCTTATAAATTAGCTTATGAAGCTCATGCTGACCAACGCCGTATTTCTGGTGAAATGTACATTACTCACCCTCTTCATGTGGCTATGATTTTAACTGAATTACATATTGATGATGTAACTATTGCTGCTGCGTTACTACATGATGTAGTTGAAGATACGATTTATACTATTGAGCAAATGAAAGAAATGTTTGGTGAAGAAGTTGCCATGCTTATTGATGGTGTGACTAAACTTAGTAAAATGAAGTATAAATCAAAAGAAGATCAGCAATTAGAGACTTATCGTAAAATGTTTTTAGCTATGGCTAAAGATATTCGTGTAATTATGATAAAATTAGCCGATCGTTTGCATAATATGCGTACATTAAAATTTATGCGTGAGGAAAAACAAAAACGTATAGCAAAAGAAACTTTAGAAGTGTATGCACCATTGGCAAATAGATTAGGGATTTCCAATATAAAATGGGAGCTTGAAGATTTATGTTTACGTTATTTAGAGCCAGAAACTTATTATGATTTAGTAGATAAAGTAAATCAAAAACGTAATGAACGTCAAGAATTTATTGATAATGCAATTAATAAAATTCAGCAAGAGTTTGATAAAATTCATCTTCAAGGTGAGATTAAAGGTCGTGCGAAACACTTTTACAGTATTTACCGTAAAATGAAAAAAAGTAATAAAGATATCTCAGATATTTTTGATTTATTAGCAGTGCGTGTATTAGTAAAGACTATTCCGGATTGTTATACTGTTTTAGGAATTATTCATGCTATGTGGAAACCGCTTCCTGGTCGTTTTAAAGATTATATTGCTGTACCGAAGACAAATGGTTATCAGTCTTTGCATACTACGGTAATTACTGATAATGGTATTCCGCTAGAAATACAGATACGAACATTTGCAATGCATGCTGTATCAGAATACGGTATTGCTGCTCATTGGAAATATAAAGAATCTGGTAATAAAAGTATTGGCGCTAATAGTGATTATGATAAAAAATTGTCGTGGCTCCGTCAAATGATTACGTTACAAGATGAATTTTCTGATCCAAGAGAGTATTTTGAAGCGTTAAAAATAGATATTTTTTCTGACGAAGTGTTTGTATATACTCCACGTGGCGATGTTATAAATTTACCAAAGGGCTCAAATCCAATTGATTTTGCTTATCATATTCATACTGATGTAGGCAATCATTGTGTGGGGGCAAAGGTAAATGGTAAGATTGTACCACTTGAA
This sequence comes from uncultured Megamonas sp., assembly GCA_963558795.1. Lineage (GTDB taxonomy): Bacteria > Bacillota > Negativicutes > Selenomonadales > Selenomonadaceae > Megamonas. The sequence goes on from CAUWIH010000002.1 coordinate 18,998, forward strand.
TATACCTTACAAAATGGCGATATTGTATCTGTTATTACGAATAAACAAAATAATGGGCCAAGTCCAGACTGGTTAAATATCGTAGCCTCTTCACAGACTCGTACCAAAATTCGTCAATGGTTTAAAAAACAACGTCGTGAAGAAAATATTGAACGTGGTATGGAATTATTAGAAAATGAAGCAAAACATTTAGGTTATAATTTTAAAGATTTAGCAAAAAATGATAGACTAATTTTAGTAGCTAAAAAATTAAATATCCAAAATATCGATGATATGTTAGCGACTATTGGTTTTGGTGGTATTACTGTAAATAGTATTATGAGCAAATTGATTGCTTTTTATAAAAAAGATTTACAAGAAGTTACACCACCGGATATTACCCAAATGTTGGAAAAAATTAAGCCAAAAAATCCGAAGAAAAAATCAAGTCATGGTATTTTGGTTGAAGGTGAAGATGGCTTTTTGGTACATTTGGCAAAATGTTGTAATCCTATTCCGGGTGACCAAATTATTGGCTATATTACACGTGGTAGAGGTGTTTCTGTACATCGAGCAGATTGTCCAAATGTTTTACGTGAAGGTAATGATATGCGTCGCGTAATTGATGTAAATTGGGATATTTGTACAGACCAATCATATCCAGTAACTATTGAGATAGGTTGTTATGATCGCCAGGGTTTGCTTACGGATATTATAGCTAGATTTTCTGATGCGAAAATAAATATTGAAAATATTGTTTCTCGTAGTATTGCTAGTAATAAAACAGCAGTAATGACGATTACTTTCCATACGAAAAATCTTGCTCGTGCAGAACAATTAATGAATACACTTCGTCGTCTAAAAGATGTGTATAGTGTTCGCCGTACATTAACTTCAGCAAAAGAATAATAAATTTTAAAAGAAGGTGAAAGTTCTTATGAAAATAAAAGCATTAGTTGTTGGGCCAATTATGGAAAATTGTTATGTTTTATATGATGAACAAACTTTAGATGCGATTATTGTAGACCCTGGTGATGACGCAGATAAAATTATTCAATTAGTAAATAAATTGGATTTAAAAGTAAAATATATTGTAAATACACATGGACATGCTGACCATATAGGGGCAAATAAAGAATTGGGAGAGGCTTTTCATGCACCGCTTGCTATTCATGAGGCGGATAAAGCGATGCTAACTAGTCCTAGCTTAAATCTTTCTGAATGTGGCTATATGGGTAGACCTATAATATCTCAAGATGCAGATATTATCTTGCATGAAGGGGATATTATTTCTTTTGGTAATTGTAATTTAAAAGTAGTTCATACGCCGGGACATACACCAGGTGGTATTTGTTTAGTAGGCGAAAATATAGTAATGAGTGGAGATTCCTTATTTGCAGGTTCTATTGGTAGAACAGATTTCCCTACAGGCTCATTGTCAGATTTAGTATTTAATCTTAAAACTAAAATTTTGCCATTAGATGAAAGTTATGATGTTTATCCGGGTCATGGCGGACCTACAACAATTGCTTATGAAAAAATGGCTAATCCATATTTAGTTTAATAAATATAATAAGTAAATAAATCAAATAGGTAGATAAAAATGCAAGATTTTATGCCTCAAATATTAAATTTAAATACAATAAATGAAGTTCAAGAAGAATTAAAAGCAATTGAATGTACTCCAGCAGGTATTGCTATCATGCAGGACAAAGCTATATTTAAAGTGATTAAACTTTGTGATGTAAATACAAAAGCTGCCAATATCTTAAAACAGACATTTTTAAGTAAAGGTGGCGAAGTAGCAATTTCACGTCATTGTGCAGACTTAAGTAAAGAAACTAGTGATGTGGTGATTATGGCTACAGTTCATCAATACAAGCAAGCTATTCCTGTGCTAAAAATGCAACCATGGAAATTGAAACAGATAGCGGGGATATTATTAAATTTAATTACGGGAAAATAATAACAACAATAAATTAGTGAAAGCTCTGTATAAAGCAGAGCTTTTATCTATGAAGTATATTAATTTGCAGATGGTTTAAAAATATATAGTATAAAATAAATAAGAAGAAGGTTGTTTTTCATGAATTACAAAGGTGTTATATTTGACCTTGATGGTACACTTGTCAATTCCTTAACAGATTTAGCTAATAGTGTAAATACGGTACTTACAGAATATAAATTACCAACATACGATATTGAAAGTTATAAATATCGTGTAGGTAATGGTATTAGAAAATTAGTAGAACGTTCACTTCCTGAAGGTAAACAAGATTTATTAGAACCTGCGTTAGCTAGATTTAAAGAAATTTATGCTAAACATAATTTAGACCATACTGCACCATATGATGGTATTGTTGATTTATTAAAAGCTTTACAACAGCAAAATATAAAAATCGGTGTATGTACTAATAAACATGATGAAGCCGCTAAAGAAATAATTCGTATTATCTTTGGTGATAATATTTTTGATGAAATTATTGGTGATAAACAAGGTTTAAAACGTAAACCAGACCCAGGTAAAGTATTGATGATTGCTAAACATTGGGGACTAAAACCAGAAGAAATAGCATATCTTGGTGATTCTGATGTAGATATGCAGACTGCCCAAAATGCAAATATGTTTGCAGTTGGCGTATTATGGGGTTTTAGAGATGCTGAAGAATTACAAAAAAATGGAGCAGATATTTTATTAGAAAATCCACTTGAATTATTAACAAAAGTAGATTTTTTAAAATGAATATTTGAAGATAAATGATTTTAATATGATATTGGTATAATTTTAGTAGAAAAAAGAAAGGATTTTTTTATTAATGAAGAAAAAAATTCCTGTTCAAGTAGGACAGAAATATGAAATAAATATTACCGGCATGGGACAAAGTGGCGAAGGTGTAGGTCGTTATGAGAATTTTACAGTTTTTGTACCATATGCTTTACCGGGTGAAATTGTAGAGGCAAAAATTACTCTTGTTAAGAAAAATTATGCAACAGGAGAAATCGTTTCAATAATTCAAAAAACCTCAGAAAGAATAAAGCCTATTTGTAAAATTTATGATGATTGTGGTGCTTGCCAATTACAACATTATTCTTATGAAGCACAACTTCAAGCTAAAAAACAAAAAGTAATGGATATGATGGAACATATTGCAATAAAAAAAGATATTGTTATTCATGACACTATGCCTTCTGTACATGAATGGAATTATCGTAATAAAATGCAGTTTCCTATTGGTAGAAGTAAAAAAGAAGGTATTATAGTAGGTTGTTATGCTCATAGTAGCCATAATATTATTAACTCACCAAATTGTCATATTCAAAAAGAAACTAATAATTTAATTGCTAGTGCTGTACGTGAAATGGCTACTAAATTTAAATTAAGTGTTTATGATGAAAAAACACATTATGGATTACTTCGCCATGTAGTAGGTCGTACAAATAGAGATGAAACAGAATCTATGGTGGTATTAGTTACAGCTCAACCGAAAATACCACGTGTACGTGAAATTGTAGATTTTTTACGTAAGAAAATCCCAAATTTAACAAGTATTGTACAAAATATCAATACTGGTAGAAATAATATTATCATGGGTAAAGATTGTAAAATCCTTTGGGGTGCGTCACATATCACTGATAGATTGGGCAGTTTGAAATTTAAAATATCAGCATTATCATTTTTCCAAGTAAATACAGAACAAGCAGAAAAATTGTATGAATGTGCATTGAAATATGCTAATTTAACAGGAAAAGAAACAGTTATTGATGGTTATTGTGGAACAGGTACAATTTCATTATTTTTAGCACAAAAAGCCAAAAAAGTTTATGGAATGGAAATTGTTCCAGAGGCAATTCGTGATGCTATGGCTAATGCACGTGATAATAATATACGAAATGCAGAATTTTTTACAGGTGATGCAGCAAAATTAATGCCACAACTTTATAAAAAAGGTTTGCGTCCTGATGTAATTGTAACTGACCCACCAAGAGCAGGTTGTGCACCAGAAGTTTTAAAAACATTCGCAGCAATGAGACCCAAACGTATTGTATATGTATCTTGTAATCCAGCATCATTAGCACGAGATATCGGCATTTTAGATGAATTAGGTTATAAAGCAATAGAAATCCAACCTGTAGATATGTTCCCACAAACAGGCCATGTTGAATCGGTATGTTTATTAGTAAAAAAATAATATAAAAATATAAAAAGTATAAAAACTAAATAAATGTTTTTGTAGTTAAACTATTTAAAAGAGCTTAGTTCTTAGAAATGTAAAGAACTAAGCTTTTTTTGTAGATAATATGTTTAATAATTTAAATACAAAATAATATAAATGTTATTTTTTATATAAAAAGTACTGTTTTTGTAAAGATTAATGCTCAAAAAAGATATATTTTTTTATAAAGTATTGTTTGTAGAAGACAAGTTTGATAAGATTGAATAATAAAAAGTATACTTATTTATATAGTAAATATATTTATTAATTGAGGGTGAGGATAATGAAGAAAAAAATGAATAAAAAAATTGTATTATCAACAACTTTATTATGCACAATGTATAGTTTACCAGCTTTTGCAGAATCTCCATTACCAAGTTTTGATAAATCAGCAGTAGTTGAGTATCCATATAATCGTACAGGACAGCAAGAGGCTATTATTGAAGACAAAAATAATGGAAAATATAATCATGGCAATACTGGAACAAAAGAAAATCCAGCTTTTTTTGTAAAAAATATAAAAATTACAGGCTTTGAATTACCAAAAGAGCATAATGGAAAAACCTTGAATAGTATCTTAGATCAATATAGTAATCGTAATGCTGATTTTAATACATTAAATGAATTAACTAAAGTTATTACAGATTATACACGTGATTGTGGATATACAGTAGCTCAAGCAGTGATACCGCCACAAGAAGTTGTAGATGGACAATTGGAAATAAAAGTATATGTGGCATCATATGATAATATCTCTTTAAATAGTAATACTAGTGAAGTGGCAGATAGAGTTTTGGCAAAATTTATAGACCCTTTACATAAAGATGAGGTTATTACAGATAAAAAATTAGAGAGTGTAATGAATGAAATAAACGATTTACCAGGTGTAATAGCTAAAGCAACATTATATCCAGGTAGTCGCCCAGCAACTACAGGGGTATCTATAGACGTATTACGTCGTCCGATTTGGAATAATTATCTTTTTTATGATAATGGTGGTAGCCAAAGTAGCGGAAGATATAGATATGGTTTTCATACAGAAATCAATAATCCAGGGCATCAAGGTGATAAAATTGGTCTAAGTGGATATTGTACAAATGAAGATACAGATAACTATGGTATTAATTATGAAACCGCTATTGGTAGTAGAGGTACTCGCTGGGGTATTGGTTATAGTAAAAGCACATATGATATTGGTTGGTTAGATGATTTTATTAATCCTAGTGGAGAATCTGAAGGCTTAAGTTTTTATGGATTGACTCCTGTTTATCGAGATAAAACGAAACGTGTAACAGCTTTATATGGATATGACCACCGTAAAATTAAAGATAATATGCAAGTTAAATTAAATTTGGGAGCTTTAGGCGATTTTACCAATACAGATATTAATGAAAAATCAGCAGATGTTTATCATTTAGGAATTGCTACTAGTGAATATCAACTCAATCGTTTTACTTATGCAGATTTAATTTATTGGTATGGAGATATTGATACAAAAAATGTTTCTGCATATTATGATGGTAATTATCATAAATTAACAGCCGATTTTAATCATGTACGTTATTGGAAAGATTGGAATGCTCGTTTAGAATTGCATGCTCAAATGGCAAATAGAGATTTAGATGGTAGTGAACGTTTTTACTTAGGTGGAATAAATAGTGTAAGAGCATATCCTGCCTCTGAAACAAGTGGGGATGCGGGATATAGTGCTACATTAGAAATTCGTCGAGCTACAGGAATAGAAGGTTTAGAAGTGGCTACTTTTATTGATACAGGTAGAGTTCGTTTAGCTAAAAGTGCAAATCAATATGAAAGTTTATCTGGTTGGGGATTAGGTTTACGTTATAGTAAGCCAAATGATTGGTATGCTCAATTTGATTATACATGGAAAATTAATGCACAGCCATATCAAAGTGAAGACCATGATCATAATGGACGAATGTGGTTTCAAGTATATAAAATGTTTTAAATAATAAAAGGAGATAAAAATAATGGATAAAAAGAAACAAAAACAGATATTAAGAGTACTTCGCAGTACTTTTATTGCTGGTGCTTTAACAGCATATAGTTTCCCAGCCATGGCAGCGATAAGTAATGATATGTTGCCACAAGATGGACATTTTATTCATGGAAATGGTAGCATTGTTAAACCAAATGAAAATGTGATGAATATCGTACAAAATGGTCAAAACGCTGTAATCAAATGGGGCGATTTCAGTATTGGGAGTATGAGTACGGTTAATTTTGATAAAGCAAATGGCGGTATTTTCAATGTTTTAAACTATATAGATAGTGGGAAAATATCTCAAATTTACGGTACAATAAATGCGAAAAACGGTAATGTATTTATAGCAAATACAGCGGGTACAATTGTGGGTAAATCTGCGTCAATTAATGTAGGTAGTTTATATGTATCTAATAAAAAGATGTCAGATGAGAATTTAAATGCATTTTATAATGGTGGTAATAATCCAACCATACAAGGTCAATTAACAAATGCACAAATTATGAATTTAGGTCATATTGAAGCCAATAAAATTAGCTTTGAAGGCGACCGTATTGTTTTAGATATTGATAAAGTAAAAGGCAATAATAGCATAAGTACAGATGTAAATATTCATTCTCAAAATGCAGATAATGTAGTAATTGGATATACAGCCTATGACAAAGTAAATAAAACTTATGCCAATAAAGATAAGAATTTCAATATTACTAAAATCGATAAAAATGGTAATGAAATTGAAAAGCAAAGTGTCAAAGGCTATATGTGGATTGATAATGTAGAGCAATTACAAAATATGAATACGAATTTAGCTGGTAATTATGCTTTACATGGTAATATTGATGCTTTAAATACAAATGCGTCAATTGGGAATGCATTTACTGCTATAGGTGATGAAAATAATGCTTTTACGGGTAATTTAGATGGTTTGATGTGGAAAGAAGCTGGCATCACTTATGGGATTTTTGATTTAAATGTTACTGGAAAAGATAAAAATAGTAATAATGTTGGTTTATTTGGTGTTACCGATGGAGCTAGTATTAAAAATTTATTATTAAGTGGCGGTAGTAGTACTGGAGAAAATAATGTTGGTAGTGTAGTTGGTTTAGCGAAAAATACAACTATAGAAAATATTATTAGTTCATCTAATGTAGAAGGTAAGGAAAATGTTGGTGGTATTGCGGGAAATGCAATTGAAAATACAAATGGTGGTATTTATAAGGATTTAGTTAATACAGGTAGTATCAAAGGTAATACTAATGTTGGTGGTATTATTGGTAGTATTACAGGCGGGAAAATAATTAATAGCCAAAATATGGGACATATTGAAGGATTAGGAAACAATTCTTGTAATATTGGTGGTATTTTAGGTTTAGCAAAGGAGAAGACTTCTCTTCAAGAAGTAAAAAATTCTTTAACTATTGTAGGTGGATATAATGTTGGCGGTATTATCGGTAATGGAGATGATATTACTATTGACCAAGCTACAAATAATGGAAATGTAACAGCTAAGGGATATACAACTGAAAAATATGAATATCATTCTGCTGTTCAACATGGAGTAGGGCAAGAAAACTTGCATGTGGCTAATGTAGGTGGTATTGTAGGTACTCTAAAAAATGGTAAAATCACAAATGTTTTGAATGAAAAAGGAAATGTTCAAAGTTCTTTAACTGATAAAGTAGATAATCCGCAAGAACCAAATGACAAAAAAGATTGGTATATTGCAGGAAATGTTGGCGGTGTTGTAGGACGAGCAGAAAATGTTTCTATTGAAAATGCGATAAATAAAGAAAATCATGTTTATGGTGCACATAATATTGGTGGTATTGCTGGATATATGACAGGTACAAGTAATATCATTAGTAGCACTAATCATGGTGGCGAGATTATGGGTACAGGTGCTCGTAATGATAAAGGCTTCGTGAGAGAAATCATAAAAAATAATAGTGAAAAGTTTATTATCGGCAATATTGGTGGAATTGTTGGTGATATGTATGGAGATAATGTTTTTTTAGATAAAGTAGGTAATCGTGGTCATGTACATTCACGTATAATTGAAGATGTAAATAATGTACGTGATTCAGCTAAGGCTGCCAATGTAGGTGGTGTAGCAGGTAAAGTAGACCGTGATAAAACTTTATCTATGGAAGAATTAAAACAAGAAAATGCAAAAGCTGCGATAAGTAATTCATATAATACAGGTAATATTCAAGGTTATACAGGCGTAGGTGGTATAGCTGGATTAATGTATAATGGTGAAATTAAAACAGCATATAATGCCGGTACTTTAAGTACAACACGTAAATCAGCTACGAAAGGTAGCGCTGTAGATCCATTAAATATGGGTGGTATTGTTGGTGATTCAAATGATGTAAGTACAGCCAAAATTTCTTTGTATGATGTATATAATACTGGGCAAATTGGGGATAAAGAATATAATTTTTTTGGTCGTCATGTTGGTGGTATAGTAGGTCGTTTATCTGGTGATATTGAAAAATCTTATAATCTTGGAGATATATATAATGGTTACAATGTAGTTGGTGGTATTGCAGGTTATTTAGCTAAAGGGAATATAAAAAATTCATTTAATGCTGGTAATATTACCGTAGTTAACCAAAATTACGCTCCAAGTGAATTGGGTGGTATTGTTGGAGGTGCTAATATTGCACATGGTGATATAAATATTACTAATGTGTATAATTTAGGCGCTTTACGTGCCTTTAGAGTACCTAATGAAAATAATTCGAACACGATAGGCGGTATCGTTGGTAGGGTTGTAAATTATGATGGCAAAGATGGTGAAGTTTTAGGTAATTTAAATCTTACTAATGTATATAGTGTAGGCAATATAGCATCTTTTGAACTAAATCAAGAGAATAGAACTTTTAAATTAAATAATTCTAAAATGCTTATTATTGGTGGGGCAAAGGATCCATTAATAGATAATATTAAATATAAAAATGTACATTATATAAAAGCATTTGATGCTCAAAAAGGTAGTCTAAATTCAAATGTTTTTGGTGGCGTTCAAAATAATAAAATATTTGATAAAGGTAATAATATTTATAGTGAATTTGGTAATCGTGAAAATACTGAGGTTAAAGTAATTGAATTTGCTGACCGTAACCAAAAAGATCAATATAACTTTAATTTTACTGAAGTAGGAAATTTTGATGTTAAAGATGAAAATCTTGAAAGTAAAGAATTAGAAGATAGTTGGCGAATTTATGAAGATAACACTATGCCAATATTAAATGCCTATCTACCAAATGCAGAAAAATATTTAGCAAATAATCACGAAGGAATCACTAGTATTCAATATGGTACAGCATATAATCCATTATTGACTATTATTAATGCAGATGGTAAGAATACTAATCTTGAATATGATTGGAATAAATTAAATGCAGAATATAATGCGTCTTTTTCTGTACATAATGCTGGTTTAACCTTGAATAATGTTCAAGATAATGCAATGTATTATTCTGGTACAATTTATAGTGATGGAGATTTAAATATTTCTGCCAAAAAAGGAACTGACTTAATGTTAGGTAGAGGAGCACGTTTATATGGTTCTAAAGTAACTATAAATACATCTACTGATGAGCTCGGTAATGGCGGAAATATGATTATTTATGGCGAAATTTTAGCACATGGAGCTAAAGGCAAAGGCGATATTGTTTTAAATAGTGCTAAAGATGCAGAAATAATGGGTTCATTAACTACTGTGAAAGAAGGTACACAAAGTAGCATATCAGGATTGGGACAAGGATCTGGTTTTGTTGATGAAAATGGTGAGATTATAAAAGATCAGCAAGATGAATATTATAAGGAATATTATAAGGAATATTATAAAGATTTAGCTCATCCGCAAATAGCTTTGCCAGATAGAGGATCTTTATATCAAGAAAGTACAGCTAAAGCTAAAGGTACTGGGGCAATAACAATTAATGCTCAAAATAATCTCAATGCAATTATTGGTGTTAATACTACAGGTAAAATCACATCTGCGTCAGATTTAAATTTTAATTCTAAAACAGGAAATATTTATGTAGATAGCGATTTGAATTTAGAGGGTAATTTAAATTTAAGTGCGAAAAATGGTGAGGTAGTATTAGATATTTCCAATATTGGTAAAGTAAAAACTGATGATAATGATAATAGAAATGTAATAGATTTCTTGGGAAAATTTAATACCCAAACAGGTACTCAACATATTGATGCTAAAGATAGTAAAAATTTCTTAGTAACTATTGATTTATGGAAGGATAATAAATTTGATTTTGACCAATATGGTAATCATGAACAATTAGAAAAAGCTTTTGTCAACGCTGGCTTACAAGATAAGTCATATATTTGGATTAGTGATGTTGAACAATTAGCTAGTATCAAAGATTTACCAGTGCATAATTTTGCTTTAAAAAATGATATAGATGCTACAGGATATAATGATTTTAAAGCTATTGAGAATTTTAGTGGTATTTTTGATGGAAGAGATAAAAAAATTATAGGATTAAATGTAGATGGTGGAGAAACTGGTAAGGCGGGGATTTTTGCCGAAATCACTAGTGCTAAAGACCCTGCTACAGGTGCAAATCAAACTGGTGCGGTCAAAAATTTATCAGTTATTGGCGGTAATTTTAAAGGCCGTGTTGTTGGTGCTGTGGCAGGTGTTAATAATGGCATAATTGATGATGTAATAACTTTTGGTAATCGTATTGTTGGTTTAGGCAATACAGATATTGAAAATGCTAATTTTGTAGGTGGAATTGCAGGAATAAATAGAGAGACTATTAGCCATGTAAATGGTACAGATACTGTACTTACTACAGCAAATTCTGGAGTATTATCAATTGTGGGTGGTATAGTTGGTGCTAATAGTGGAATGGTAGAAAATGTAATTTCTAATAGTGCTGTTTCTGGTGCAACTACCAATATTAATGCTTTAGGTGGCGTTGTTGGTGGTAATTTTGGTGATGTAAATAATACTATATCTCACGGTACAGTTAATGGATTATATAAAAATAAAAATGGAGAAATTTTATATCAAGCAAATAATGTTGGTGGTATTGTTGGACTTAATGGTAGTAAAGTAAATCAAGAAAACAAAGAATATACAGGTACGATTAATAATGCATATAATGAGAGTAAAATTCACGGATATGATAATATTGGTGGTATTGTGGGTAAGTTAGAAGCAGGTAGTATTGATAATGTTGCAAATGCTGGAGATATAAAATCAGATAGTCCAACAGAAACTCACTCTAAATATACAGGTGGATTAGCAGGGATAATTATCGATGGAAAATTAATTCATGGGCGAAATACTGCTAATATTAAAGGTGAAGATTATGTAGGTGGTATTGTAGGTGGTATTGGTAAAGAAGCAGTTTTACAAAACCTAATCAATGATGGTAGTTCGGTAATTACTGGCGATAACTATGTAGGTGGTGTTACTGGACAAAATGAAGGTATTATTGAAGCTGATAATAGTGGATTAATTAATAAAGGTGAAATTTATGGTAACCAGTATGTAGGAGGTATTGCTGGTCAAAATAACGGAACAATAAAAAATACTGTTAGTAATATCACTTTGCATGCACAAGGAAATAATGCACAATATTTTGGTGGCGTAACTGGTGAAAATAATGGAATTATTGAAGATGCTACTAATACAGGGGCAGTAGTTGTAGAAAATGCTCAATATGTAGGTGGTATTGCAGGCAAAAATAATGGAACATTAAACGATGCAGGTAATACAGGTTCAGTTACAGGTGGTAATAATGTCGGCGGTGTAGCCGGTATGAATGATGAAAAAGGCATAATAAAAGGCGAAATAAGTAATAAAGGAAAAGTTGAAGCTACTAATGGTGGTGCTGGCGGTATCTTTGGTGAAAATAAAGCAAATGCTGATGGTGTTACTTTAATAAATAATGGTACAGTTATTGGTAAAGGCAATACTGGTACAGGCGATACTGGTACAGGTGGTTTAATCGGTATTAATAGTGGTAATTTTACACATTCTTCTTTGATTAATAGTGTTGATGGTAAAGTCAGTGGTGGCAGTAATGTAGGTGGTTTAATTGGTATAAATTCTGGAAATATTGCTGGCGGTAGAGAACAGAAAAACGAAAAAGGCGAGTATATTGATGCAGGTTTATATGTAAATAAAATTTATAATAATGGTGTTATTGAGGCTACTGGTAATAATGTAGGTGGCTTAATTGGTACTAACAAAGGTAAAGTAGTTGCGGGGTATAATACAGGTGCTGTGCATACTACTGGTGAAAACGTAGGCGGTATTGTTGGTCTTAATGAAAAAGAAGGTAGATTAGACCAAGTATTTAATACTGTTATGACTAAAGATGGTAAAGATGAATTTATAGGTAGTAACTTAGCTAATAATGTAGGTGGATTAATAGGTAACAATAAAGGCTCAATAAGTAATGCCTATAATACTACAGCAGTTCAAGGAAAAGAAAATGGAATTATTGGTAATGCTATTGGTATAAATAATGGTAAAGTGACTAATGTTTTTGATGTAACTAATGAAAAAGAAACTTTAATTGGTGAAAATAATAATATTGAGGGAACTAAAGGAACATTTAGTTTGACTACAGAAACATGGAATACTAATACAAAACTTGAACAAGATAAAATAAAAGATAAAGATTCTTATAATAGTGCATTGACAGATGAGACTATATGGAAATATTATGATGGATTCCAAACACCATTATTAAAAGTATTTTTAACAAATGCAACGCTAAAACCAGATGTTAATACAGACTTTATTTATAATGCTAATAATCAAGGCTTAAATGTAGATAATATTACTGCTAATGATAGTTTAAATTCTTATTATAATGCGAATAGTTTATTACAAACATTAACAAATAAAAATGCAGGTGAAAATTATTTAGCATTTGTATCTTCGCAAATTGCGAAAAATGATAATGGCGAATTTGATCCAAATAATTTGGGATATGATATAGATGCTTATTATAATATCAAAAAAGCAACATTAAATATTACTTTGGATGAGATTAATCGTATATATGGTAATGTAGATAATATTATTAATAAAAATAATGAGAAAAAGCCAAATCATTTTATTGATGAAAATTATTATGGTTATACTATAAATAGTGATAATTTAACGATAGAAATGATTCATGAACTAAATAATCTAAATCATAAAGTGGAAAAAGATAATGCTATAAAAGAAAATGATGAAATTCATACAAATAATGTTGGAGATTATACTTGGAGTGCATCTTTTGATTTAGGTGATTTAGCGAAAAATTATCAGTTTGATGATAAAGGTTCTAGTAAGATAACAGTAGATAATGGTAAATCCACTGTAAGTAAAGCTAATTTAACAGTAAATTTAGGCGATGTAAATCATCAATACGGTAAACCAAATTTAAATGATTATGGAATAAAAGACAGTATCGGATTAACCAATGGTGATGAAAAGCAAAAAGAAAATCTAAAAGTAGAAATGACAAATGATACTGCTCTTAAAGACAATAACAAGCATACACAAAATGCAGGTGGTAAGTATGAGTGGAACGGTAAAGTAAGTGGTATCGAAAACTTAGATACAAACTATAATATTACTGTAAATAAAGGTGAATCTAGTGTAAGTAAAGCCAATTTAACAGTAAACTTAGGATCTGTAAAACACCAATATGGAACACCAAACTTAGATGATTACAAAGTTGGAAGTGTAGAAGGATTAACCAATGGGGATACAGGTAATATTAGTGTAGAAATGACACAAGATAATGCACTCAAAGATAATAATAAGCATACTAATAATGTAGGGGATAATTATACATGGAGTGGCAATATTGAAAGTGATATTGCAGGACTAAAAAATAATTACGATATTACTGTAAAAGAAGGTAAATCCAGTGTAAGTAAAGCCAATTTAACAGTAAACTTAGGATCTGTAAAACACCAATATGGAACACCAAACTTAGATGATTACAAAGTTGGAAGTGTAGAAGGATTAACCAATGGGGATACAGGTAATATTAGTGTAGAAATGACACAAGATAATGCACTCAAAGATAATAATAAGCATACTAATAATGTAGGGGATAATTATACATGGAGTGGCAATATTGAAAGTGATATTGCAGGACTAAAAAATAATTACGATATTACTGTAAAAGAAGGTAAATCCAGTGTAAGTAAAGCCAATTTAACAGTAAACTTAGGATCTGTAAAACACCAATATGGAACACCAAACTTAGATGATTACAAAGTTGGAAGTGTAGAAGGATTAACCAATGGGGATACAGGTAATATTAGTGTAGAAATGACACAAGATAATGCACTCAAAGATAATAATAAGCATACTAATAATGTAGGGGATAATTATACATGGAGTGGCAATATTGAAAGTGATATTGCAGGACTAAAAAATAATTACGATATTACTGTAAAAGAAGGTACATCTAGTGTAAGTAAAGCTAAATTAACAGTAAACTTAGGAGCTGTAAAACACCAATATGGAACACCAAATTTAGACGATTACAAAGTTGGAAGTGTAGAAGGATTAACCAATGGGGATACAGGTAATATTAGTGTAGAAATGACACAAGATAATGCACTCAAAGATAATAATAAGCATACTAATAATGTAGGGGATAATTATACATGGAGTGGCAATATTGAAAGTGATATTGCAGGACTAAAAAATAATTACGATATTACTGTAAAAGAAGGTAAATCCAGTGTAAGTAAAGCCAATTTAACAGTAAACTTAGGATCTGTAAAACACCAATATGGAACACCAAACTTAGATGATTACAAAGTTGGAAGTGTAGAAGGATTAACCAATGGGGATACAGGTAATATTAGTGTAGAAATGACACAAGATAATGCACTCAAAGATAATAATAAGCATACTAATAATGTAGGGGATAATTATACATGGAGTGGCAATATTGAAAGTGATATTGCAGGACTAAAAAATAATTACGATATTACTGTAAAAGAAGGTACATCTAGTGTAAGTAAAGCTAAATTGGATATAAAGGTTAATGATGTAACGATTTCTCAAGGTGATAAACCTCAATATAGTGGGATAATTGGAGAATTAGTTAATGGTGATACATTAGATAACGTAAATATTCATTTTGGTGTAGCTGATTCTATAGTTGAAACAGTTGTTGGTGAGCATAAAGATGATATTGGTATTTGGATTGATGGAAAATATTATGATAAAGGCCAAGAAATACCAACATCAGGGTTATGGAAAAACTATGAAATTTCATTAAATCCAGGAGATTTAACTGTTTTAGCTAGAGATTGGAAATCATGGGAAACAGAAGATAAATATGCTTGGAGTAGAAAACGTGAAGAACGTGAACGAAAAGCAGAAATTCATTTTGTTGATGGTGGACAAATAATTTCGGAAAAGGTAACAAAATAATATTGCTGTTAATAGATTAAATTAATATAGTTATTAGATTGCACTTTAAAAGTTAGAGATAAAATAATTTTTAAAGTGCAATTTTTTATGTATAAATATAAAAAGGACTTAGTCTATTTGAGTATAGAACTAAGTCCTTGAAGTTTATTTAATAAAATTATTTATGCTTTAAAATTAGAATAAACCAGTAATTTTTCCGTTAATATCGATATCCATATTTTCAGCAGCAGGTTTTTTAGGAAGACCAGGCATTGTTAAGATATTACCTGTTAAGGCTACGATAAAGCCTGCGCCAGCACTGATGCGAAGTTCGCGAACAGTGATTTTAAATCCTGTTGGTGCACCTAATTTGAATTGGTCATCACTTAAGGAATATTGAGTTTTTGCCATGCAGATTGGCATTTTATCAAGACCTTCAGCTTCAAATTCAGCAATAGTTTTTTCTACAGCAGGTGTGTAGTTTACGCCATCAGCACCATAGATTTTTGTAGCGATTGCATTGATTTTATCTTTAATAGAATCATTTACGTCATACATGTATTGGAAGTTAGAAGGTTTTTCAGTTGCTTCAATAACTTTTTGAGCAAGGTCGATAGCACCTTCGCCACCTTTTGCCCAAGCTTCGGAAATGCTTACAGAAGCGCCCATAGATTCGCAAAGAGCTTTTAATTCTTGAAGTTCATTTTCTGTATCAGTAGGGAATGCATTTATAGCTACAACAATTGGTAAACCGAATTTTTGAATGTTTTCAATATGTTTAGCAAGGTTAGTCATACCTTTTTTGAGTGCTTCGATATTTTCAGTAGCAAGTTCAGTTTTTGCAAGTCCACCATGCATTTTTAAAGCGCGAATAGTAGCAACGACTACTACTGCATCAGGTTTAAATCCAGTGAAACGACATTTGATATCAAGGAATTTTTCAGCACCAAGGTCAGCACCGAAACCTGCTTCAGTAACAGTATAATCAGCCATTTTTAAAGCGTATTTAGTAGCCATTACACTATTGCAACCATGAGCGATATTGGCAAAAGGGCCACCATGGATAAGAGCAGGAGTACCTTCAAGAGTTTGTACAAGGTTTGGTTTAATTGCATCTTTGAATAATAATGTTAAAGCACCTGTTACATTTAATTCTTCAGCACGAACAGGACGACCACTTCTTGTATAACCAATAATAATATTACCAAGACGTTTTTTCATGTCTTCAAGGTCAGATGTTAAACATAAAATAGCCATCATTTCAGATGCTACAGTGATATCAAAACCTGTTTCACGAGGTACACCATGAGCTTTACCGCCTAAACCGCAAATGATATTACGAAGAGCACGGTCATTTAAATCAACAACACGTTTCCAAGTGATACGACGAACATCAAGATCAAGAGCATTACCTTGTTGGATATGATTGTCGATGATAGCTGCAAGTAAATTATGTGCAGATGTAATAGCATGGAAGTCACCAGTAAAATGAAGGTTGATATCTTCCATTGGTACTACTTGAGCATAACCACCGCCAGCAGCGCCGCCTTTCATACCAAAGCAAGGCCCTAAAGATGGTTCACGAAGAGCAATAGCTGTTTTGTGACCAAGTTTATGAAGAGCATCACCAAGACCAATGCTTGTAGTTGTTTTACCTTCACCAGCAGGAGTAGGGTTGATAGCAGTAACAAGAATTAATTTACCGTTTTCTTGTTTGCTTAAAGTAGAATTCCAATAATTTAAAGAGATTTTAGCTTTATATTTTCCGTATAATTCAAGTTCATCTTCAGGAATCTCAAGATGTTGAGCAATTTGAGTAATAGGTTGCATTATAGCTTCTTGAGCAATTTGAACGTCTGTTTTCATGTAAAAATACCTCCAATAATTAAAAGAATTTAGTTTTGCTAGTAGTATATATTTTGTAAAAGATAATACTTAAACATATACATAGACATAAAAAAACGCCTGAGCATATGTTATTATGCCCAGACGGTCGACTTTGTATTGAATAGTACAGTTCACGTGGTTAATTCCACTAAAATCCGTCAGTCCCATACTATTTATGAATTTATATGTTCATTATAACAAAGACAAATTTATTTCGCAAGTTGTAATTTAGCGGCTTTTATTGCATTTTGCATAAGCATAGCGATAGTAAGTAGACCAACACCACCAGGAACAGGTGTAATAGCCCCTGCAACTTCTACAGCATTATCAAAATCAACATCACCAACTAATTTTTTTGGAGCTATACGGTTGATACCTACATCAATAACGGTAGCACCAGGTTTTATCATATCAGCGGTAATAAAATGTGGTCTGCCGACAGCAGCTACTAAAATATCAGCAGATTTACAAATTTCTTTTAAATTTTTTGTATGAGAATGACAAACAGTTACTGTTGCATTTTGAGAAAGTAATAATTGTGCCATAGGTTTACCTACAATATTACTACGACCAACAATGACAGCGTTAGCACCATCAATATTTATATTGGCAGATTGGAGCATTTTTAAGCAACCATAAGGAGTGCAAGGAATCATACCATCTTGCTCGCCAATCATTAATTTACCAACATTCACAGGATGAAAACCATCAACATCTTTGAGTGGGTCAATAGCATTTAAAATATCAGCTTCTTCTTTAGCAATAGCCTTAGGAAGTGGTAATTGGACTAAAATACCATGGATATCTTTGCGAATATTAAGTTCATTGATTTTCTTAATAAGTTCTACTTTAGTAGTAGTTTCAGGCATTTCGATAACTTCAGAGTAAATACCTACTTCAGCACAAGTACGATGTTTATTAGCAACATATACTTTTGAAGCAGAGTTTTCACCGACAATAATAACAGCAAGACCAGGAGTTACATTATATTGTTCTTTTAATGTTAAAACTTCTTGTTTAGCTTCATCTTTGAATTCTTGAGCAAATACTTTACCTGATAAAATTTGTGCACTCAAAAATAACACCTCACTATATTAGGTTAAAATAAGTTAAGTTAAAATATCGATTAATGTAAAAATAAAAATAACGATAGATACGATACCATTACGCATAAAGTATACTTGTGTTAAACGGCTAAAGTCAGTTGGCGTAATCAGGCTATGTTGATAAATTAAAGTTAAAATAGCAATAATTACACCAATATAATAAATAAAGGATAAATCAAAATAAATTCCAGCACCAATAAAACATAAAATTGAAATGAAATGGAAAACTGCTGCAATTTTATGAGCATTGGCAACACCAAATTGTGTAGCCATAGAATGAAGATGATGGTCTAAGTCAAATTGACGGTCTTGACTACCATAAATTACATCAAAACTACCAATCCATAGACAAACGCCACCACTTAATAAAATAATGCCTAGTGGCAATTCTCCAGTAACAGCAATATAACCACCAGCAGGAGCCATAGCTAAGGCGACACCCAAAAAGTAATGACATAAAAAAGTAAATCTTTTTGTATAAGGGTAAAATAATAAGAAAAATAAACAAATTGGTGTTAATTTTATACAAATAGGAGCAAGTTGATAAGCGGAATATAAAAATAAAGCAAGGCTGACGATGATGAGAATAATAACTTCGATAGGTTTTATAGCACCAGATACTAATGGACGTTTGGACATACGAGCTTGTTGTTTATCAAATTTTAAATCAACGATATTATCCATAGCAAGTGCAGAGCTTCTAGCACCAATCATAGCAAGTGTTACCCAAATAAAGTCGTGAAAAGAAGGGAGACCCTTTGCCGCAAGGAAAAGTCCCATATAAGCAAAGGGTAATGCAAATACTGAATGATGCAGAGCTATATTATTTATATGTGCAGATAATTTATTCAAGACCTAATTCCTGCCATTTAGCATCTACTAATTTTTTAATATCGTCAGACATATTTATTTCATCAGGCCATTCACGAGTATGACCTTCTTCTGGCCATGTTTTTGTAGCATCAATACCTACTTTTGTGCCCCATTTTGCCATTGGAGAAGAATGGTCAAGAGCATCAAGTGGGCCGTCAACCATAACAATATCGTGTTTTGCATCAATATTGTTAAATACACGCCACCAAACTTCTTTTTCGTTTTGGACATCAACATGTTCATCAACAACAATAATCATTTTTGTAAACATCATTTGTCCCATACCCCAAATAGCATGCATGATTTTTTTTGCTTGTTGAGGATATGTTTTTTTGATAGAAACCATTACGCAGTCATGGAACACACCTTCGAGAGGAAAGTTGATATCACGAATTTCTGGTAAAGTTTGTTGTAATAATGGTAAGAAGATACGTTCAGTTGCTTTAGCCAAGAAACAATCTTCCATAGGTGGTTTACCAACGATAGTTGCAGAATAAATAGGATTTTTACGATGAGTAATACAAGTAATATGAAATACAGGATAATCATCAGCTAAAGAATAATAACCTGTATGGTCACCGAAAGGCCCTTCGCGACGTGTTTCGCCGATATTTACATAACCTTCAAGTACGATTTCACTACAAGCTGGTACTTCAACATCAACGGTTTTACATTTTACCATTTCTACAGATTTTTTACGTAAAAAGCCAGCAAATACCATTTCATCGATATCACGAGGAAGCGGAGCAGTAGCAGCATAAGTAATTACAGGGTCAGTACCAATAGCTACAGCAACTTCGATTTTATCTTTGCCCATTTCTTTATAAGCACGATAGTTACTAGCACCATCTTTGTGTAAATGCCAGTGCATACCTGTAGTATTGCTATCATATTTTTGTAAACGATACATACCAACATTACGTTTACCAGTTTTTGGATTACGTGTGAAAACGAGTGGTAAAGTAATGAATGGGCCACCATCTTGAGGCCAGCATTTTAAAATTGGGAATTTATCTAAACTTGGATTATCAGTGATTACTACTTCTTGACAAGGTGCTTTTTTTACATATTTTGGGAAATTAATAGCACGTTTTGCAGTTGGAATAATATGAATTAAATCCATTTTATTTTGTAAGGAAATATATGGTAAGCGTAAAATTTCACGAAGTTCATTCGGAATTTCTTCAATATCATTTACGCCAAAAGCTAGAGCTAAACGTTCCATGCTACCAAAAGCATTCATAAGAACTGGCATATCATAACCTTTAACATTTTCAAATAATAAGGCTACATTTTTATCGCCTTCCATTTTGGATACACGGTCAGTAATTTCTGTGATTTCTAAATTACAATCAACAGGAGTTTTAATGCGCTTGAGCATGCCACGGGACTCAAGGGCATCAATGAATTCTCTTAAATCATAAAAAGCCAAAAAAATCGCTCCTTTAAAATTAAACGTTAAATTTTATTTTTTCATAACAAAACGAACAATGACATAGCTGATTTCATAAAGTAATATCATTGGAATAGCAATCATTGATTGAGAAAAAACATCTGGAGTAGGTGAAATAATAGCACCGATTACAAATGTTAAAAAGATAACTAAACGTTGTTGTTTTGCTAAAAATTTTGAATTAATAATGCCTACTTTAGCAAGTAAAATAATAGCTAAAGGCATTTCAAAAATAAAACCAAATGGCAACAAGAAAGCAATTACAAAATCAAAATATTGCTTTAAAGAAAACATTGGTTGAAGCTCTTCTGTGCTAAAGCCCATTAAAAACTTTATACCGGCAGGCATAACAAAGAAGAAGGAAAAGGCAAGACCTGCCATAAATAAAATTAAAGATATAGGAACAATTACTGAGATTAAATAACGTTCCATACCAATAAGGGCAGGTAAAATGAATCGCCATATTTGATATAAAACTATAGGTAAGGCGAGTAAAAATCCGACAAATACAGCAACTTTAATATACGTAAAAAATGCCTCTGCTGGTTGCATATAATATAGCTTACCAGCAGGGCCTGTTAAGATGTGCATTATGTCTTCAATAAAATAATAAGCAACACAGCTACCAATACCTATAGCAATTAAGGAACGTATAAGACGTTTACGTAGCTCGGTAAGATGAGCAATAATGGACATACTACCATTAGTTGTCGTAGTTTCAGGTGTGGAATTTACCTGTGTACTAACGTCATTAGCCTCATTATTAGAATCATTTATTTGATTAGTTGAAGTTAAATTGACAGATGTAGTGGAGGTATTTTCCGTAGTAGTTACGTTAGTTTTAGTAGTATCAGTAGAAGTATGTTCATTCATATCTTGAGACATAAATCGCTACCTCACTTTTTATCTTTTTTGTCATCTTCAATTTTTTCAGTTTTAGTTTCGTTTTTAGCATCGATAGTTTTTTCTTCATTAGAAGCTGAACGGAATTCACGAAGACTTTTACCTACAGCTTTACCAATTTCAGGTAATTTACCAGGACCAAAGACTACTAAAGCAATAACTAAAATCAATACAAGTTCAGGAACGCCAATACTGTACATTTAAATCACCTTTGCTTATTTAATATAGTTTTTATTTATTAATAGTTTGTTCTTTTTTTTCAGCTGTTTGAGTTGTTGCGGAAGTTGTAGCGGTTGTAGTAGTTGTAGCTACAGTATTTGTAGTTGATGGAACTTCTTTTTTATCGTTCATAAATACAGGGGCAACTGCTGGCTGATCTGGATTAGCAGGATTAGGTGCTGTAGATGTTGGTGTAATAGAAGCATTATTAGCATTACTATTAACCGAATTTGTTAAATCAGTTGTAGCTTTTTTGAATTCTTGTAAGCCTTTACCAACTGCACGACCAATTTCAGGTAATTTACCAGGACCGAAGACCACAAGACCAATAATTAAAATAAGGATAAGCTCAGGAAAGCCAATACCAAACATCAAAATCACCTCAATATTTTTTTATAATAGCATAAAGATTAATATTCTCGATTACCAATAAAATCTGCAATTTCTACAAAAGATGTTTTTACTGATTTTGGTAAACTGTCAGGTAGAACATTTTTAGCACGATTCAAGAAATCAACAACAGTTTGTTTAGCAAATTCAATACTATTAGAAGCTTTGACAATTTCTATAGCACGTGCTAAATCTTCAGTTGTCATTTTACGGTTTTCAATAATAGATTTTAATTCTTCACCATCAGCACTATGATTATAGGCATGAATTACAGGAAGAGTAATAACACCTTGTAAAATATCATTACCAGCAGGTTTGCCGATTTTTTGTGAATCAGATGTTAAATCTAAAATATCATCAACTATTTGAAATGCCATACCAATACAGTAACCATATTCGCGAAGAGCAAGTATATCTTTTTCGGGAAGTTTGGCCACAATAGCACCAATTTCACAACTAATAGCAATGAAATTAGCTGTTTTTTTGGCAATACGATCATAATAAATGTCTAAAGAATTTGGAATACTATATCCAAAATGATTTTGAAGAATCTCACCTTCACTTAAATCACAAAGGATAGTAGCTAAACACTCAGAAATACGAGGACCATAATCATTTTTTGCAATAGCTGCAAAAGCTTTGGCAAATAAATAATCTCCAGTAAGTACTGCAATGTTATTACCCCATTTTGCATTAGCTGTTGCTGAACCACGACGAGTAGCAGCGTTATCAAGTACATCGTCATGAACAAGCGAGGCTGTATGAATCATTTCAAGTGCCATAGCAAGAGGCATTACATAATTTTTATCTAAATTTGGATTACTTTTGGTCGCTAGAAGATATAGTGCTGGGCGGATTCTTTTTCCACCAGAACTTATTAGATGATTTCCAATATCTGTTATAAGGTCAACTTGAGAAGAGACCGTTTCATGTAATAAATTTTCTAGCGATGATAAATCTTTTTTAATAGTAAAAAACATTTTGTTCGTTGTTAACAAATTATATCACCTGCATATTCGAATTACTAACTTAATTAAGTTTACTACAAAATGTAGGTGTTCGTAAATAACAATTTGGGAAACCATAGCTTTTTATTTATTATATTAGAAGAATTTATTCTAATATATAATTGATATTTATTTTAAAATAATTATTTTTTTGCTTAAAGATAAAACGATGAATTTACAATTATGATATAATATTTATGAAATATTAGCATAATAAACGAGGTGCTTTTTTATGAGAAAGTTAATACTACTAGGAACAGGCAATGCAATGGTTACAAAATGTTTTAATACTTGTTTTGCTTTACAAATAGATGAAGAATATTTTTTAGTTGATGCAGGTGGCGGAAATGGTATTTTGGCACAATTAGAGAAAGCTCAAATAGATATAACGAAAATACATCATTTATTTGTAACACATGCTCATACAGATCATGTTCTTGGTGTTATTTGGGTAATTCGTAAGATTGCTACACTTATTAATCAAGGGAAATATCAAGGAAAATTTCATATTTATTGTCATGATAAAGTTAAAATGGTAATTGAAACAATCGCAAATTTAACTTTGAAAAAGAAAGATTTGGCACAATTAGGTAAAAATATTGTTTTTGATGTAGTAGAAGATAATGACCAACGTGAAATTTTAGATATGCAAGTTATTTTCTTTGATATTTTGTCTACAAAAGAAAAACAATTTGGTTTTTGTGCAGAATTTATTGATGGAATGACTTTATGCTGTTTAGGTGATGAACCATATAATGAACAGTGTGAAATTTATGCTAATAAAGCAGATTGGCTTTTAGCAGAAGCATTTTGTTTATATCGTGATAAAGATATTTTTAAACCATATGAAAAACATCATAGTACAGTAAAAGAAGCTTGTGAACTTGCAGAAAATTTACAAGTAAAAAATCTAGTGTTATATCATACAGAAGATAAACATATTGTTCAGCGTAAAGAATTATATACTGCTGAGGGTAGAGAATATTATTATGGAAATCTTTTTGTACCAGATGATTTAGATGTAATAAATTTAAAATAAGTTGAGAATAAACATTGATTTATTCATAGTAAAGTGATATGATGAATTTATAACTAAATAAAGCAGTCTTTGGGGCAGGGTGTGATTCCCTACCGGCGGTAAAGCCCGCGAGCGTTATGCATGATTTGGTGAAATTCCAAAGCCGACAGTATAGTCTGGATGAGAAAAGATGAATGGTTATAAATTGGATTATAAAATATTAATTTAATGAAAAATAAGTAATAATTAATAAGTGGTTACTTGATTAATTAATATTTAACAGATATATAATTAATTTATAATAAAGAGCTGATTAGGCTGTTATTTGCTATGCATTTAACAGCCTTTTTTGTTTATTGTAATTCATTAATACCAAAAGACTCAAATAACAAAATAGCATAGAAAGAATGGTGATTATTTGAGTTATAACGAAAAATATATGCGTTTAGCTAAAGAATTGGCGGAAAATGCAATAGGAAGAACATCGCCTAATCCTTTAGTAGGAGCGGTTATTGTAAAAGATAATCGTGTAGTGGGCTGTGGGTGGCACAAAAAAGCAGGGACACCTCATGCAGAAGTACACGCATTAAGACAAGCAGGAGATTTGGCAGAAGGTGCAGATGTATATGTAACTTTAGAGCCATGTGCACATTATGGAAAAACACCACCTTGTGCGAAAGCATTAGTTGAGGCAAAGGTAAAAAATGTTTATGGTGGTTTATTAGACCCAAATCCTAAAGTAGCAGGAAAAGGCTTTGAAATTTTAAAAGATGCAGGCATTCATGTTGAATATGGATTTTTGGCTGATGAATTAATGAAACAAAATGAAGTGTTTTTAAAATGGATAAAGCAAAAACAGCCATTTATAGTATTAAAGATAGCAATGAGTTTAGATGGAAAAATTGCTACAGCAAGTGGTCAATCAAAATGGATTACTAATGAAATTTCAAGAAATTATGGTTATAAATTACGTGATATTTATGATGGAATTATGGTGGGGATAAATACGGTGATAGCAGATAATCCTATGCTTACAGCTAGGGTGGATGGTGGGAAAAACCCTATAAGAATCATAGTTGATAGTAATTTGAAAATACCAATGAATGCAAACGTAATTCAAGATAAAACGGCGAAAACTATCATAGCAACTACAAATAAAGCTGATAAAGAAAAAATAAATAAATTAATTAAAGCAGGAATTGAAGTTTTAGTGATAGATAAAGATAAAAATAATCAAGTTGATATAGCAAAATTAGTAAATATTTTAGGACAAAGAAATATTTGTAGTATCTTAGTTGAAGGTGGTGCAACATTACAAGGTAGTTTTGTAGAACAAAAGTTAGTAGATAAAGTATATACATTTATTGCACCTAAAATAATTGGTGGTGAAAATGCCAAAGTAGCTATTTTAGGAAATGGTATTTTAAATTTACAAGAAGCATTAGCGTTAAAAGATATAACTATAGAAAATTTATCCGGAGATATTTTAATTGTAGGTAGAGTATAAGATTGGGTGAAAATATGTTTACAGGTATTGTAGAAGAAATTGGTATTGTAAAAGCTATAATGCCAGGAGCAAATTCAATAAAATTATCGATAAAAGCTAATAAAGTATTAACTGATACAAAACTTGGCGATAGCATAGCTGTAAATGGAGTTTGTTTAACGGTTACTTTTTTGGCAAATGATTATTTTGTAGCAGATGTAATGCCAGAATCTATGCGAAAAACGAATATGGGATTGTTAAAAATTGGAGAGAAAGTCAATTTAGAGAGAGCATTAACTTTAAATAGTAGATTAGGTGGACATATTGTAAGTGGACATATTGATGGTATAGCTAAAATTATTGAGATACAAAAAGAAGATAATGCAACAAGAGTTACCATTAAAGCTACAGATAAAATTTTAAAATATATAATCTCAGAAGGTTCGGTAACTTTAGATGGTGTAAGCCTTACGGTAGCAACACTAAATAAAGATAGTTTTACAGTATCATTAATTCCACATACTGCTGAGGTTACAACTTTATTGAATAAATCGATTGGTGCAGTTATTAATGTAGAAAATGATGTTATTGGTAAATATGTGGAACGTTTATTAAATTTTACAGAAGTAAAAAAACAAGAAAAGCCATCACTTAGTTTGGCTTTTTTACGAGAAAATGGTTTTTAAAAATAAATAAAAAATAATAAATAAGAAAAGAGGGCAAGTTATGGAATTTAAATATAACACAGTTGAAGAAGCGATTGAAGCGTTTAAACAAGGAAAAATGGTATTAGTTACTGATGATGAAGACCGTGAAAATGAAGGCGATTTAATTGTTGCAGCGGAAAAAGCTACTCCTGAAATAATAAATTTTATGGCTACTCATGCTAAAGGGCTTATTTGTGTACCAATGTCTGCGGAATTGATTGATAAAGCAGGACTTAATCAAATGGTGGAAAAAAATACAGATAATCATGAAACAGCATTTACTGTATCTGTTGATGCAGTAGATACTACAACTGGTATTTCTGCATTTGAAAGAGCAAAAACAGTAGAAGTATTAATTAATGATAATGTAAAACCAGAAGATTTACGTCGTCCAGGGCATATGTTTCCACTTCGTGCCAAAGAAGGTGGGGTACTTTGTAGAATTGGTCATACAGAAGCTACTGTAGATTTGGCAAAACTTGCAGGATTTAAACCGGCAGGACTTTGTTGTGAAATTATGAAAGAAGACGGGCATATGGCACGTACTCCAGATTTAATAAAATTTGCTCAAAAACATGATTTAGTATTTATTACAGTGGCTCAATTAGTAGAATATCGTAAGACTAAAGAAAAATTAGTAGAAAAAATAGCAGAAGCAGATTTCCCAAATAAATTTGGTCATTTTAGAATAGTGGCTTACGAAAGTAAATTAGATGATAAATGTCATTTAGCCATAGTAAAAGGTGATGTTCGTGGCAAGAAAAATGTATTAGTACGTGTACATTCAGAATGTTTAACTGGTGATGTATTAGGTTCTATGCGTTGTGATTGTGGCGACCAACTTCATTTAGCTATGCAAAAAATAGAAGAGGCGGGAGAAGGTGTATTACTATATCTTCGTCAGGAAGGTAGAGGCATTGGTCTAGCTAACAAAATTAGAGCATATGCACTACAAGACCAAGGAAAAGATACAATAGAAGCTAATGTGTTGTTAGGTTTTGCACCTGATGAACGTGAATATGGTGTAGGCGCTCAGATTTTAGAAGATTTAGGGCTATCTACTATTCGTTTATTGACAAATAATCCAGCTAAAAGAGCAGGTCTTGAAGGTTTTGGTTTAGAAATTGTGGAAAGAGTACCATTACAAATTCCAGCAAATAAATATGATGCAGGATATTTAAAAGTAAAAAAAGAAAAAATGGGACATTTACTTAAATAAGTTAATAAAAAATAAATAATAAACAAAAGGGAGAATTTTTTATGACTAATATATTAGAAGGATATTTAACAGGTAAAGATTTAAAAGTAGGTATTGTAGTTGCACGGTTTAATGAATTTATTACTAATAAATTATTATCAGGAGCGATTGATACACTTCGTCGTCATGAAACAAATGAAGATGATATTGATGTAGCATGGGTACCAGGAGCATTTGAAATTCCAGTAATTGCAAAAAAAATGGCAGAAAGTGGAAAATATGACGCGGTTATTTGTTTAGGGGCGGTAATTCGTGGAGCAACTAGCCATTATGATTATGTATGTAATGAAGTATCTAAAGGTGTAGCTCAAGTAGGTATGAATACTGGAGTGCCTACTATCTTTGGTGTAGTAACTACTGAAAATATTGAACAAGCTGTAGAACGTGCAGGTACAAAAGCTGGTAATAAAGGCGTTGATGCGGCTATGGCGGCAATGGAAATGGCAAATTTAATTAAAAAAATTTAAAGCAAAATTTAAAATAAAAGAGATTTCTTAGTATTATTAATTACTAGGAAATCTCTTTTTTATAATTATTGAATTTTAAATTTTAGATAATAATAGAGAAGTGTATATTTTTAGATAAAAAAATGCTAGAATAATTTTATTATATAATATAGAAATCTTATAAGAGGTGCTAAAAATGAAAATAGGAATAATTAGTGATACACATGGTTGCCATGAACGTTTTTCACTCGCTTTTGATAAATATTTTAAAGATGTAGATATGATTATTCATGTAGGAGATGTATTATATCATGGGCCACGTAATCCAATGCTTGGTGATTATAATCCAGCAAAATTAGCAGAAAAATTAAATAACTGTAAAATGCCTGTAATTATTTGTCGCGGTAATTGTGATAGTGAAGTAGATACATTGGTATTGGATGTGCCAATTCAAGCTCCATATACTTATGTAGTAGCAGAAGGCTTAAAAATCGTTACAACTCATGGCCATTATGTAGAAACAGACGAAGAAAAAGATAAAATGGCTAAAGCTTTAAAAGCTGATTTATTTATATCTGGTCATGTGCATATTAATGTATTAGAAAAAAGAGGAAATACTGTATTTTTAAATCCAGGTTCTCCATCACTTAGTAAACGAGAAGACAAAAGAGCGACAATTGCCTTACTAGAAGATAAAATTATAAAAATTATAGATATAGATAAAGATGAAGTAATAATGTCTTTGACATTATAAAAAGAATTGCTATAATAACGTAGTATAATTATTATAGTAATTTAGTGATTGGTAAAATAATAGATAAAATATAAGAATAAATGAAGAAATGGTAGGTAATTATGTTCAAAATTAAGGAACATAGGACTTTGCGGCGTATGGATTTGCCATTAGTCCTAGCTATAATTGGAATTTTAATTGTGGGATTAGTTACTATCGCCAGTGCTACACATGTAAATACTCCAAGTGACGATAGATATTGGTATTTACAACGACAGGGAATGTTTGCTATTGGTGGTTTGATTTGGGCCTTTATGATAATAAATTTTTTTGATTATCGTATTTTGAAAAACTGGGGTAATAAAATATATATTTTTAATTTAATTATGTTATTATCTGTTATGTTTTTCGGTCATGCAGCCCTAGGTGCTCAGCGTTGGATTCAATTAGGACCAATAAGTATTCAGCCGTCAGAATTTTCTAAGGTAATAATGATTATTGCATTAGCAACTTTATTAGAAACTAGAGTAGGGCATTTAAATAAATGGCGAGAGATTGCGCCGGTGGCATTATTTGTTTTAGTACCATTTTTACTGGTAGCGAAACAACCTGACTTGGGTACAGGTTTAGTATTTTTAGCAATTTTTTTAGGCATGATATTTGTAGCTGGAATTAGTTTACGTATTTTGGGTATTGTATTTGGTGTATTTGTAGCCATGTTGCCGATAATGTGGCAATTTTTACATGATTATCAAAAAATGCGTATCATGGTGTTTATAAATCCAAATGTAGACCCATTAGGCTCAGGATATCATATAATTCAATCTAAAATAGCTATTGGTTCAGGTATGCTTTTTGGTAAAGGTTTATTTGGTGGTACACAAAGTCAATTAAACTTTTTACCGGAAAATCATACAGATTTTATTTTTGCTGTAGTAGGAGAAGAGTTCGGATTTATAGGTGCAGCTTTATTGCTTTTTCTATATTTAATCGTATTATGGCGTGGTGTAAAAATAGCTCGTGAATGTAAAGATAATTTTGGTATGTTATTAGCATCAGGTATTACGTCAATGTTAGCATTCCATGTATTAATAAATGTAGGTATGACTATGGGAATTATGCCAGTAACAGGTATTCCATTGCCATTAATGAGCTATGGTGTAAGTTCATTATTGACGAATGTGACGTGCTTAGGTTTATTATTAAATATTCATTTAAAACAGCAAAGTTTACATTTTTAGTAATTGTTCTTAGAATATATTGGTGAAGATGTAAAATCTTTACCGAAAGAATGAATGTCATTAAAACATAAATTATATAATTCTGTAGCATAAGTATCTATAGCTAACATTTCTTCAAACGTTGTCAATGAATTTTGACAACGTTTTTTGCTATCTAGAAAAGTTGTAGTTTTCGTAATAAGGGGTATAGAAGAGCTTTTTTTTAGTTTTTTGAGTAATTGGGTACCTTGCTGGTTAAAAGCTAGTATACGGGCGTATAGTGGGCCTGTAACATCAATAGTATTTATAAAATCTTTATTAATATCTAATAATAAATAAAGTAGTAGTCGTTGCAAATTAGTCAAAGGATATCTTTTGGATTTTAGATTGGTTAAAAATTCGTGATAAGACGTACTTTGGGTAGCTGATTGAATAAGTTTATATTCTAAACCTTCACGAATACCATAGATACTTCTTAGATTTTCTAGTTTGGCTAAGCGTATTTTAGTAATTAAAGTGCGAAAAAGATAATTTAAATCAGGTAAATCTTGTTTTTGATAAATTTCTTGAAGTGCAAAAAAAGTTTCTTTGGGTACAACTTGTTTAAGTTTAGAAAAATTGATATTATTTGTATATAAAGAATGTCTGATAGCTGTTCCACTAGCAAATTTTTCTTGATAATGCATATCATTATGTCCGACACTAGTTCGAGAAATAATATTTGCATTGATATTAGCATTAGATTTTATAATGGCTTTTAAATATTCAATGCTTAAAATAGTGTTAGGTGATTTTAAAATATCTTCGGATATATTGGTTAATTGGGCTAAAGCAGAGCTAGTTGCTGCTGCATAGGATAGACCTTTTTCAGAGTGTATTTTTAATAAATCTTTAAACTGTGGACTAAGTGAGGTTTTAGCTATAGAATATAGTGAATTAGAATCTGTATATTCACTGCCAAAACAAAGTGTATCAACGCAGTTTAAATTTTTTAATAAATCAATACCACCTTGAGCAAAAAATTCTGCACTGCGTACAGCAAAAACAAAAGGAAGTTCTAAAACGAGGTCAACACCGTTTAAAACGGCTAGATTTGCTCGTTGCCATTTATCGAGTAAAGCTATTTCTCCACGTTGGGTAAAATTACCGCTCATGACAGCAATGATATAGTCATTAGGATATTTTTGTTTATGTTGTTCAATGAGATATTTATGACCATTATGAAATGGATTGTATTCGCAAATAATACCAGTTATAGACATAATAAATTCACTTTCTTAATGTAAAATTTTTATATTTTTTTTAGTTATGATGAATATTTTAACATAGAAGCTAAATTTTTCCTAAAAATTTTACTTCTATGTTTGACAAAATAAATAGCTACGGCTATAATGAATTGAGGTTGATTGCAATGATGAAAATAAATGTATCGGAAATAGCTGAACAAATTGGTCATGAATTGGCTTTTAGTTTTGAGGCAAAACCCGAAGACATAGGGCCACTTTTAGATGACTGTGAGTTAGAAGGTCCCATCATGGTCAAAGGAACCGCAACGAATACTGGCACTTGTTTCCGTATAGATGGACTAATTTCTTGTACTATAGCTGAAATATGCGATAGATGTTTAGAGAAATTCAGAACTGATAATGAATATTCTTTTTCAGAAGAATATTCAAGGGATGAAGAATTTGCCAAAGTCAAAGAAATAAATTGTTTTAACGGCGATATTATTGATATCGGCGATTTAGTGCGTGATATTATAATTTCTGCTCAGCCAACAAAACATTTATGTTCTACAGACTGCAAAGGATTGTGTAGAGTATGCGGTGCTAATTTGAATAAGACCGAATGCGGCTGTGATAGGATGAGTATTGATCCTAGACTTGCAGCTTTGCAGGATTTATTGAAAAATAGGTAAAAGCAGTTTTGCTTAATAGACCTTTAGTTATTTAAGGAGGTGTGTAGTAAATGGCAGTACCTAAGCGTAAAATGTCAAAAGCTCGTCGTGACAGACGTCGTGCTAACTGGAAATTAGAAGCTCCTGGTTATGTTGCATGCCCTCAGTGTCATGAACCAAAAATGCCTCATCATGTTTGCACTGAATGTGGTTATTATGATGGTAAAGAAGTTATCGCTTCTGCAGAATAATTTTCTGGAGCGAATTAGTATGCTCCCTTTATAGATATAGTGATTAGTTGATTCTCTATCTATAAAGGGAGCATATTTTATTTTTTGGTAGATTTTATTAAAAATATACATAAAAAATATATTAAAATAATAGCTGAAGTATTAAATAGTTAAAAAGTCAATAGCTTTCAAAGATTTTAGACTTGCCAAGTATGGAAAAAATTTGTATAATAACCAATTGTAAGTGATTATATTATCTGGTACTAAAAGTTGGTGTGAAGGATGGCACGTGAAAAAAAGAGAATAAGACAGAGTCTATTAATAGATTATGTGAAATCCAAACCCTTCTTTACGGATGAGGAATTAGCAAAGCTTTTGAATGTTAGTATACAAACTATTCGATTAGATCGTTTAGAGCTGGGTATTCCAGAACTTCGAGAACGTATAAAGCAATTAGCTGAAGCTACACAAAAGAAAGTAAAATCTATTAGTAGTAATGAAATTTGTGGAGAGCTTTTAGAGTTAGAACTAGGAAAATCAGGGATATCTTTGATTAATATTACTGAAGATATGGTTTTTAAAAAATCTAAAGTAGCCAAAAGCGAATATATGTTTGCACAAGCAAATTCCTTAGCTTTAGCTTTGATTGATGCTCCAATGGCAGTAACTGGAGTGGCTAATGTAAAATATAAAGCTCCAGCACATATTGGCGATAAATTAGTTGCCAAAGCAGAATTAAAACACAAACGAGGAAATAAATTTTTTGTTTGGGTGAAAATTAAAAATGTGACAGAAGAAGTTTTTCGAGCAAAATTTATTCTTGTTTCATTAGGAAGTAACGGAGGAACCGAGGTATGAAAATTGCAGTAGATGCTATGGGTGGTGATTTCGCACCAAAAGAAATTGTAGCTGGTGCGATTCTTGCCACTAAACGCTATGATTGTGAGATTGTACTAGTCGGGGATCAAGCTCAAATTCAAAAAGAGTTAGATAAAACATATCCACAATGGCGAGATAGTTCCATAACGATACATCATGCAAGTGATGTGATTGGTATGGATGAGCATCCAGGAGTTGCAGTACGCAGAAAAAAAGATTCTTCAATAGTTGTAGCTACTCGTTTAGTTAAAGAAGGAGTATGTGATGCTGTGGTGTCTGCTGGTAATACAGGTGCAGCAGCAGCATCAGCACTATTTATTTTAGGCAGAATAAAAGGAATAGATAGACCTTCAATAGCTACACCAATTCCTACAGGAAAAGGCGGAGTAACATTACTTTTAGATTCTGGTGCAAATGTTGATTGTAAGCCAAAACATTTATGTCAAAGTGCATTAATGGGTTCTATTTACGCAAAATGCATTTTAACTAAAGAAAATCCAGCAATAGGTTTATTAAATATTGGTGAAGAACCTACCAAAGGAAATGAGCAAGCACAAACAACATATGTTATGCTAAAAGCAATGAAAACTATAAACTTTAAAGGCAATGCAGAAGGTAGAGATATACCAACAGGTCAATTTGATGTAGTAGTTTGCGATGGTTTTGTAGGTAATATTGTACTAAAATTTGCCGAAGGTTTAGCAAAAACATTGATGAACCTAGCCAAAAACGCCATAAAAAATGGAGGTATCTTAGCTAAAATTGGTGCAGCACTATTGATGCCAGCACTTAAAAAGCTTAAAAAAGATATTGATGTTTCTGAATACGGTGGAGCTCCTTTACTAGGAGTAAATGGTTGTTGTATAATATCTCATGGTAGCTCTAATGCAAAATCTATTTGCAATGCAATAAAACAAGCACATAAATATGTAGAAAATGACGTATTAGCTCAAATTAGAGATAATATTGACAAGGAGGAGATTTGTCGCCATGACACTGAAGTTAAATAGTGCAGGCATTATTGGAATAGGATATCATGTTCCAGAAAAAATCCTCACTAATGCAGATATTGAAAAATTAGTAGATACAAATGATGAGTGGATTACCGAAAGAACAGGTATAAAACAAAGACGTATCTCGGCTAAAAATGAGCCAACATCTGAATTAGCGTATAAAGCAGCTGTGAAAGCTTTAGAAGATGCTAATGTATCTGCAGATGAGTTAGATATGATAATCGTAGCAACTATTTCTGCTGACTGTAATACACCATCTACAGCATGTATATTACAAGATAAATTAGGTGCAAAAAATGCAGCCGCTTTTGATTTATCTGCAGCATGCTCTGGATTCGTTTATGGTTCAGCTATTGCTACACAGTTTATTGAAACTGGTGTATATAAAAAAGTATTAGTTATAGGTGCAGAAACATTATCTAAATTTGTAAATTGGCATGATAGAAATACATGCATAATCTTTGCTGATGGTGCTGGTGCAGCAGTATTCGGTAAAGTAGATGATGGATATGGTATGTTATCTTTCGATTTAGGGGCAGATGGTAGTGGTTCATCTACTATCGAAATCCCAGGTGGCGGAAGTAGACATCCAGCAGATCAAGAATCTATCGATAATCATATGCATTGTTTGCATATGAATGGGAAAGAAACTTTCCGTTTTGCAGTAAAAGCAATGGGTTCTACTGTAGTAAAATCTTTAGAACGTGCAGGATTAAAGAAAGATGATATTGATTATTTAATTCCACATCAAGCAAATATTCGTATCATTGAATCCGCAGCAAAACGTTTAAGTTTACCGATGGATAAAGTATTTGTGAATATAGAAAAATATGGAAATGCATCAGCAGCTTCAATTCCTATGGCAATGGCAGAAGCTGTACAAT
Organism: uncultured Megamonas sp.; assembly: GCA_963558795.1. Lineage (GTDB taxonomy): Bacteria > Bacillota > Negativicutes > Selenomonadales > Selenomonadaceae > Megamonas. The sequence continues at coordinate 54,232 of CAUWIH010000002.1, forward strand.
CTGGAAAATTGAAAAAAGGCGATATTGTAGCTCTTTCTGGTTTTGGTGCAGGTCTTACATGGGCATCGTGCATTATGAAATGGGCTAAGGAGGACTAAAAATGTTCGAAAACAATCCTATCTGTAAATTATTAAATATAAAATATCCAATTTTCCAAGGTGGAATGGCTTGGCTGGGTACAGCTGAACTAGCAGCTGCAGTTTCTAATGCAGGTGGACTTGGTATTATTGGAGCTGGACATATGCCTCCTGATATTTTAAGAGCTGAAATTCAAAAATTAAAACAATGGACAGATAAACCATTTGGCGTAAATATAATGTTAATGTCTCCTTTTGTTAAAGAAGTAATGCAGGTAGTTGTAGATGAACGAGTACCTGTAGTAACAACAGGAGCAGGTAATCCAGGTGAATACATTCCAGCATTAAAAGAAATTGGAAGTAAAGTTATTCCAGTTGTAGCATCTGTAGCACTTGCAAAACGTCTAGTACGTACAGGTGTTGATGCAATTATTGCTGAAGGAACAGAAAGTGGTGGACACGTAGGTGAAATCACTACTATGACACTTGTACCACAAGTAGTAGATGCAGTAGATATTCCAGTTATTGCAGCTGGCGGTATTGCTGATGCTCGTGGTATGATGGCAGCATTTGCACTTGGAGCTCAAGGTGTACAAATGGGCTCAAGATTTGTAGTATCTGAAGAATGTATTGCTCACGAAAATTATAAAAAATTAGTTTTACGTGCGAAAGACCGTTCTACAGTAGTTACAGGTCGTTCAACAGGTCATCCTGTACGTGTTATCGCTAATAAGTTAACTCGTAAATTCGAAGAATTAGAAAAAGCAAATGCACCTGTTGAAGAGATTGAAAAACTTGGTGCAGGTGGATTAAATCTTGCAGCAAGAAAAGGTAATGTAGAAATGGGTTCTGTCATGATTGGACAGATTGCTGGCATGTTAAATGAAATAAAACCTGTACAGCAAATAATTGAAGATATAGTAAATAATCTTTCTGTTATAGCAGAAAAAACACAAAATACTTGTAAATAATATTATTTACAGGAAAAGTGAAAGGGTGATTATTAAATGAGTAAATTAGCATTTTTGTTCCCTGGACAAGGTTCTCAAGTAGTGGGAATGGGTAAAGATTTTTACGATAAATATGATATCGCTAAAAAATTATTTAAAGAAGCTGATGAAGCACTTGGTTATTCTATTATGGATATGTGCTTTAATGGACCAGCAGAAGATTTAAAACTTACAGCAAATACACAACCTGCTATTTTAACAATGAGTGTCATTTGTAATGAACTTTTAAAAGAAAACGGTATACAGCCAGAAATCGTTGGTGGACATAGTTTAGGTGAATATTCTGCACTTGTAGCAGCAGGTTCTTTAAAATTCGCTGATGCAGTATATCTTGTACACAAACGTGGTATGTATATGCAAGAAGCTGTGCCAGTTGGTGAAGGCGGAATGGCAGCTGTAATTGGTCTGGATCGTGATAAAATTGTAGAAATTTGTGAACAAGTTTCCTCTACCACTGCACTTGTGCAGGCGGTAAACTTTAATTGCCCTGGTCAGATTGTAATTGCAGGTACAGCAAAAGGTGTAGAAGTAGCAACAGAAGAATTGACAAAAGCTGGTGCTAAAAAATGCGTTATATTACCAGTTAGTGCACCATTCCATAGTAAATTAATGGAACCAGCAGCAGAAAAACTTGCTGTAGAATTAGATAAAGTGGTAGTATCTGATGCTATAATTCCAGTAGTAACAAATGTCACAGCTGAAGCTTTAACTAAAGCAGAAGACATCAAAGTAAGTCTTGTAAAACAAGCAGCAAGTCCTGTAAAATGGGAAGATTGTATTGCTACAATGAAAGACTTTGGTGCAGATACTTATGTTGAAGTAGGCCCAGGTAAAGTTTTATGCGGATTTAATAAACGTATTGACCGTAAATTGAAATCTTTAAACGTAGAAAATATAGAATCTCTTGAAAAAACTCTTGACTATTTCAAGGAGGTTCGTTAATATGCTTTTAGACGGTAAGGTTGCATTAGTAACAGGAGCATCTCGAGGCATAGGTCGTGCAGTTGCAATTGAACTTGCAAAAGAAGGTGCAAAAATTGCTATAAATTATGCAGGAAATATTGCTGCCGCTGAAGAAGTAAAGAATATAATAACTGATATGGGCGGTCAAGCAATTCTTGTTCAAGCAGATGTAAGTGATGAACAAGCTGCTAATGAAATGGTAGAAAAAGTAGTAGCAGAATTTGGCCAAGTTGATATTTTAGTCAATAATGCTGGTATTACACGTGATAATTTATTTGTTCGTATGAAATCTGAAGATTGGAATGCAGTTATTAATACAAATTTAACTGGTATTTTCAATTGCACTAAAGTAGTGGCAAAATACATGATGAAAAAACGTTCTGGAAAAATTATCAACATGACTTCTGTTTCTGGTATAATGGGAAATATAGGTCAAACAAATTATTCTGCAGCAAAAGCAGGTGTAATTGGTTTCACAAAATCTTTAGCTCGTGAAATGGCTAGCCGTGGTATTACTGTTAATGCTGTAGCACCTGGTTTTATAGCTACAGATATGACAGCAGCTATGCCGGAAAAAATCCAGGCACAAGTTGTAGGCTCTATTCCACTTGGAAAAATGGGCAAGCCAGAAGATATTGCAAATGCAGTAGTATTTTTGGCATCTGATAAGGCTTCATATATTACAGGACAGGTTGTCAAAGTTGATGGCGGTATGGTAATGTAATATTGAATAAATATTAAATATAAGGTTATTCTGAGGAGGAGGTGACGAGGAATGGCTACTTTTGAAAAAGTAAGAGATATCGTAGTTGATCAATTAGGTGTTGAAGCTGATGAAATTAACATTGATTCTACTTTCATCGACGATTTAGGTGCAGATTCTCTTGACATTGTTGAATTAATCATGGCTTTTGAAGAAGAATTCGGTATCGAAATTCCTGACGAAGCTGCTGAAAAAATTAAAACAGTTCAGGACGTTGTAACCTATATAGACCAAAATAAATAATTTTAGCGTTTCTTAGAAAAGTCCCGTGGAAATCCACGGGACTTTCTAAAGATAATAGAAGAAAAGCGGATTGGAGGAGTTATTTTTGAAACTTCCTGAATTGAAAATTGGCAATAAAATTGCAAAAGTACCGATTATTCAGGGTGGTATGGCTGTTCGTTTATCAACGGCAAGACTTGCAGCTGCTGTAGCCAATGAAGGTGGTATCGGTTTAATTGCTGCTTCGGGTATGCCTACTGATGAATTAAGGTATGAAATTCGCTTGGCGCGATCTTTAACGTCTGGAATTATTGGTATTAACATCATGGTTGCAGCTAGAGGTTTTAGTGAAATTGTAAAAACTGCCATTGAAGAAGGTATTGACCTTGTAGTAGCTGGTGCAGGTTTTTCCCGCGATATGTTTGGTCTTGGACAAGAATCAGGTACACCAATTGTACCGATTGTTTCATCTGTTAAATTAGCGAAAATATCCCAACGTCTTGGCGCTGCTGCTATTGTGGTTGAAGGAAAAGAAGCTGGAGGTCATTTAGGAACAAGTACTTCTATACGTGAATTGATTCCAGATATTACAAAAGCAGTAGATATTCCTGTTATTGCAGCAGGTGGAGTACTTTCTGGTCAAGATATTGTTGATCTTATAAAGATGGGCGCAAATGGTGTACAAATGGGGTCACGATTTGCTGCCAGTGAAGAATCCAATGCAGCTCCGGCTTTAAAAAGATTTTATTTAAAATCTAAACCGGATGACATTGTAGTTATACACAGTCCGGTAGGTCTTCCAGGACGTGCTGTACGTAATCCTTTTGCAGATAAAATAATGGTTGGCTCTGTTCCACCAAAAGGATGTAGAGCTTGTCTTAAAAGTTGTAAACATAATTTCTGCATAATTGATTCTTTAATCCGTGCAGAACAGGGAGATGTAGAAAACGGTCTGGTATTTACAGGCGAATATATACACAGAATCAAAGAAATATTGCCAGTAAAAGAGATAATTTCTCAGTTAAAAACAGAAATTGCGGCAATAGATTAAATGAGAGGTGTTTGTTTTGACGAATAGAGTAGTAATTACTGGTTTAGGAGCAATTTCTCCTATCGGTATTGGTAAAGATGCTTTTTGGCAAGGTTTAATTGCTGGTAAAAGTGGTATTGATAAAATTACACATTTTGATGCTAGTGAATTTAAAGCACAAATTGCAGGCGAAGTAAAAGACTTTAATGCAGCTGATTTTATCGATAAAAAAGAAGCAAGACGCATGGATAGATATACACAATTTGCTATTTCTGCGACTAGACTTGCATTTGAAGATGCTGGTATGGATTTATCTAAAGAAGATAAAGAACGTATTGGTGTATTTATTGGTAGTGGTATTGGTGGTATTGAAACATTACATGATCAATATAACACAATTTTTCAAAAAGGACCGAATCGTGTAAGTCCATTCTGCGTACCTATGATGATTAGTAACATGGCTGCAGGTATGACATCTATTACTTTTGGCTTACAAGGACCAAGTATTTGTCCAGTAACAGCTTGTGCAACAGGTACAAATGCTATTGGTGATGCTATGCGTGTAATTCAACGTGGTGAAGCTGATGTAATGGTTGCTGGTGGTACAGAAGCATGTATTTCTCCTCTTCCTGTAGCAGGATTTGCTTCCATGAAAGCACTTTGCACAGAAATGAATGATAATCCACAAAAAGCATCTCGTCCATTTGATAAAAATCGTAGTGGTTTTATTATGGGTGAAGGTTCTGGTATTGTTATTTTAGAAAGTTATGAACATGCTGTAGCTCGTGGTGCTAAAATTTATGCAGAATTATCTGGTTATGCAATGACATCTGATGCTTATCATATGACTAGCCCAGATCCAGAAGCAAAACAACCTGCTCGTTGTTTTAGAAATGTAGTAAAAGATGCTGGCCTTGAAATGACTGATGTTGATTATATCAATGCTCATGGTACATCTACTCAATTAAATGAAAAAACAGAAACAACAGCAATTAAAAGAGCATTTGGTGAACATGCTTATAAATTAGCAATTAGTTCTAATAAATCTATGATTGGTCATCTTTTAGGTGCTGCTGGTGGTATTGAATGTATTGCAACTGCATTAACAGTTCAAAACGATATTATTCCACCTACAATCAACTATGAAACACCAGATGAAGAATTAGATTTAGATTATGTTCCAAATGTTGCAAGAAAACAGGTAGTAAATGTAGCTATCTCTAACTCTTTAGGATTTGGTGGTCATAATGCTACTATCTTGTTGAAAAAACTTAAGTAAATCGGGTTTTATAGATGAATTTATCAGAAGAACGAAGAAAAAAATTATTGGATTTAGCTTGTTGCTTAGGTGTAAAATTTGATAATATAAAATTATTAAATCAAGCATTAACGCATACTTCATATGCTAATGAAGCTAAAGACCATAGTCTTCATAATGAGCGTTTGGAATTTTTGGGTGATGCTGTATTAGAATTAGCTTCGAGTACGTATTTATTCAAGACATTTAATCAAATGCCAGAAGGTGAAATGACAAAAGCTCGTGCTTCTGTTGTATGTGAAACAAGTTTAGCCAAACTTGCCACAAAATTGAATGTTGGAGAGTATCTGTTATTAGGTAAAGGTGAAAGATTGACTGGTGGTCAACAACGCCCTTCCATTTTAGCAGATGCTTTCGAATCTATTATTGGTGCAATTTATATTGACCAAGGTTGGCAAGTAGCTTATGAATATGTACTAGATAAGTTAAATGAAGAATTTATCGCTGTAAAAAATGGTTATAATTTAAAAGATTATAAAACAATTTTACAAGAAGTAGTACAAGGAAAAGGGCTTCATGTAGAATATAAATTATTAACTGAATCAGGCCCTGACCATGCAAAAACTTTTGAATTTGCTGCTGTTATTGATAAAAAAATAAAGGGCAAAGGCAAAGGTAATACAAAAAAAGAAGCTGAACAGCATGCAGCTTATGAAGCTTTAAAAACATATGGTGTAGAAAAATAAAAAAAGGCTAGAACAAATGATAAATGATATACATAATTTGTTTACATTTGTTTTAGCCTTTTTATTTATACAAGGTGAATATTGAAAATATCTTAAATTCATTATTGACATGGCTAGTTTAAATATGATAAAATTTCAAGATGTAAGCCTTAAGAAATTAAGGTTTACCAACCGCGCAAAAAGGTTTAAATAGTCTTAGGGCTAACCGTAATTGGCGAGTATTAATTAAGGTAGGTGTAATAAATGTACGCTATTTTCCAAACAGGCGGAAAACAGTATCGTGTTTCCGAAGGTGACGTTATCACTGTTGAAAAAATCGCAGCTAATGAAGGCGATGTTGTAACTTTTGATCAAGTTTTAACTGTTGTTAATGATGCAGATGTTAAAGTTGGTACTCCAGTTGTTGAAGGTGCTAAAATCACTGCTAAAGTTGAAAAACAAGATAAAGCAAAAAAAATCTTAGTTTTCAAATACAAAGCTAAAGCTAACTATCGTCGTCGTCAGGGTCATCGTCAGCCTTTCACTAAATTAACTATTGAAAAAATCGAAGCATAATGATAAAAATATCTGTAATGCGTCAGAATGATGAGAAAATCATTGGTCTTTCAGTAGAAGGACATGCAGGTGCAGGCGCATATGGTCAAGATGTTGTATGTGCTGGGATTTCTGCATTGGCTCAGTCAGTTATTTTAGGTTTGGCAAAACATTTACATCGTGATATTGATTATGATGTAAAGCCCGGATATTTAAGTGTGGCTCTGAAAGATAATGCTGATGATTTAACAGAAGCTGTTTTCTCGGTAGCTGTACTTGGTTTTTTGGAAATAGAGAAATCTAATCCGAAAAACGTTTCTCTTTCAAATATCAGGAGGTGAATTTGAATGTTCAATTTTGATTTACAACTTTTTGCACATAAAAAAGGTGTTAGTAGTACTCGTAACGGTCGTGATAGTGAATCTAAACGTCTTGGCGTTAAAGAACATGCTGGTACAATCGTTACTGCAGGTAGCATTTTAGTTCGTCAGAGAGGTACTCATTTCCATCCAGGTGCTAACGTTGGTATCGGTAAAGATGATACTTTATTCGCTAAAATTGCTGGTCGCGTTGCTTTCGAACGTAAAGGTCGTTACAACCGTCAAATCAGTGTATACGCTGAGTAATTAAAAAATAAAGCCGTAGCCTTTTATTATAAGGGCTTACGGCTTTTTTTGTTGAAAAAACGTAGTGAATATGTACTAAAATTATTTTTAATAAAAAAGACAAATAGTTAACTTATAAATATATAAAGTTGACTATAATGATAAGCTTGCGTATAATATGAACAGATTGAAAAAACTAATAGTATTTATTAATTTAATAGTAGGTGGAAATATGAATAATTCTACGCAAAAGACTTTAGAAATGACTAGGTTGGGATTATTAGTGGCGATGAACGCTATATCAGCTTATTTAATAATACCATTACCGTTTTCACTTTCGCCATTGGCATTGCAAACAGTAGTCATAAATTTAATAGCATTTTTATTGAAACCAAAGCAAGCATTTATCACTATGTTTGTATATCTTTTGATTGGTCTTATTGGAATACCAGTATTCACTGGTGGTTCATCAGGGCCAGGTAAGCTTTTTGGACCTACAGGTGGTTATATTTTAGGCTTTTTGGTAGCTGCTGTGTTGATTGCATGGCTTAAAGGTCATACATATAATTTTAGACGTTATGCTTTAGTGAGTATTGGTGTAGGTATTCCGGTTATTTATCTTTTGGGAGCAATTCAGTTAAAATTGTTAACAGATATGAATTGGGAAGCTATTTTACTTACGGGGGTAGTTCCTTTTATACCACTAGATATTGTAAAATGTATTGTAGCGGCAATCATAGCACGACCAATTTCAAGGATTTTTACTAATCAAAGATAATTTTTGTGGATATAATTACAAATTTTAAATATTTAATACAGGTTTTATAATGTAAAGATGTAAACTTTTTCTTGACGAGATAAAAGATACGTTGTAAAATGAAAACATTATCATTGAGGGAGATGTATTTATGGTTAAATTCGTAGAAAGACAAGTACTTAAAGAAAAAGTAGATGTTTCTACTATTGGTTTTGGTACACATTTTACTGACTATATGTTTGAGATGACTTATGATGAAGGTCAAGGTTGGCACGATGCACAGATTGTTCCTTATGAAGAAATAAAAGTAAGTCCAGCAAATGCAACACTTCATTATGGTCAAGCTATTTTTGAAGGTATGAAAGCGTATCGTCAAGGTAAAGATGTGGTTGTTTTCCGTACAAGAGATCATTTAAATCGTTTAAATAATTCTGCTCGTTTATTAGATATTCCAGAAATTGATGTAGATTTAGTTTATGATGCTTTGCATCAATTAATTACTATAGAAAAAGATTGGGTTCCAGCTAAAAAAGGTCAAAGCTTATATATTCGTCCATTTATTTTTGCAGATGATCCATTTTTAGGTGTTAGTGTTTCTCATAGATATAAATTTTATATAATTCTCTCTCCTGTTGCGGCTTATTATGCTCATGGATTTGCACCAGTAAAAATTGTAGTAGAAGATACATATGTTCGTGCAACTAAAGGTGGTCTTGGTGAAGCTAAAACTGCGGCAAATTACGCAGCAAGTCTTCATGCTGGCTTACAGGCGCATAAAATCGGCTATGATCAAGTTTTATGGCTTGATGGTATACAGCGTAAATATATCGGTGAAGTAGGCTCAATGAACATTTTATTTAAAATTAATAATAAAATTGTAACTCCTGCTCTTGATGGTACTATTTTAAATGGTATTACTAGAAGAACAGTGCTTACTATAGCTAAAGAATGGGGCATGCAAGTAGAAGAACGTCCTCTTAGCATTGATGAATTGGTAGAAGCTTATGAAACTGGAGCTTTGGAAGAAGTATTTGGCTCTGGGACAGCGGCTGTAATTTCTCCTGTAGGTGTGCTTAAATATAAAGATAAAGTAATGACTATTAATGGGGGAAAAATAGGCCCATTTGCACAAAAAATGTTTGATTATATTACAGCTCTTCAAAGTGGTGAAGAACGAGATATTCATGGATTTGTGGATAAAGTAACTGTAGTAGATTAATGATACAGGCCTTCGAAGAATATATCTTCGAGGGCTTTTGTTATTTTTGGGGATTTGGTTGAAAGAATTTTAGATAAAATGATATAATAATAATAAAATCTTTGTAATATAAGGATATTTTTGCTAAAATATATATATTTGGGAATAAACATAGAAATTTGAGCAAAGGAGGTATTGTTGTGCCTGTTAAGATAACTATGGAAGATTTAAAACAAAAATTAGCTGGCCCTCAGTATAAATTAACACCTCAAAGAAAGATTGTATTACAGATTTTTTTAGATAGACCAAGTCAACATTTAAGTGCTGAAGATGTACATTTTATTTTACGTGAACAAAAATGTGAAATAGGCTTAGCTACTGTATACCGCAGTTTGGAATTATTAAGTGAATTAAATATTTTAAATTATTTAGATTTTGGTGATGGTTGTCGTCGTTATGAATTAAATGATGCAAGTCCTGAAGAGCATCAACATCATCATTTGATTTGTATAGATTGTGGTAAGGTATTAGAATTTACAGATGACCTTTTAGGTGATTTAGAACAGAAAATTAATGAAAAATGTAATTTTCATATTGTAGACCATCAATTAAAGTTTTTTGGTTATTGTGAAGAATGTAAGAAAAAGCGTGATTTGAAATCATGATAGTAAAAAGTTTTTATTTAAATAGTCAACAAGAAATTATTGTAAAAATCGTAAAAGAAATATTAGTTTTATTCAAGGTAACTATTGATGAAGAAGCTACTATTTATGATTATGATGAATTGAAAATAATAAATATAACTGATAATGTAGAGTCCAATGGTGTAAAAACTACTTTGATTTTACGTAAAGCAGATAATTTATATACTTATGAACAACAAAGTTGTTTGCACGCAGATGAAAGTATTAAAGCAGGTACTAATCGTCTGATAAAGCTCAATTTATATCATATTTTTTGTGAGAATTTACAAGCAAATGTAGCACCGTGGGGTATCCTTCATGGTGTAAGACCAACAAAGATTGTTCATCGTTTTATGGAAAATGGATTAAATCGTGAAGAAGTAATTAATCGTTTACAACGTGATTATGAAGTGCAATTAGATAAGGCAAATTTGATTACAGATATTGCTTATTTGCAATTACCATTTTTTGAAAAGTTAAAAGACCCTAAGTTAATAAGTATTTATGTGGGAATACCGTTTTGTCCTTCTCGTTGTTTATATTGTTCGTTTCCTTCTAGTATTTTGCCTAGTAATGAAATTATACGAAAATATTTACAAACTTTAACTTATGAAATAGAAAAAATACAGGCATTAATTAAGCAGTATGATTTTAAAGTGCAAAGTATTTATGTAGGTGGAGGGACACCAACAAGTCTAAATGAAATCGATTTTGATGATTTATTAGCTTTAGTTATTAAATCATTTAAGGGCAGTGAAGTTGAAGAGTTTACAGTAGAAGCAGGTAGACCTGATTCTATTACATTGGCAAAAGCTCAATCTATTGTGAAATATGGAGCAAATAGAGTGAGTGTAAATCCACAGACAATGCAAGATAGAACTTTAAAATTGATAGGAAGAAAACATAAATCAGCAGATATTATAAGAGCATTTAAAGAGGTAAAAAAAGCTGGTATAGAGCATATTAATACGGATTTAATAATTGGTCTTCCAGGTGAAAATGAAAAAGATGCTAAAGATACTATAGAAAAGGTAATAGATTTAGCTCCTGATGATATTACTTTACATGCACTTGCCTTAAAAAAAGGCTCTGAACTTAAATTAATTAAAGATGATATTGTTTTGCCAGATGATGAAACGGTACAATCTATGGCAAAAATTATGACTGGAGCTATTGATAAATATGGATTGATACCATATTATATTTATCGCCAAGGTTATATGAGTGGTCAATTGGAAAATGTAGGTTATAGTAGAAAAGGTAGTGAAGGTATTTATAATATAAATATCATGGGTGAACGTCAAACTATTTTGGGTGTAGGCGGTGCAGCAACTACCAAAATTACCTATCCAGGTAAAAGACTACAGACTTCATTTAATGCTAAGGATTTATATACTTATTTAAATAGTATAGATAAATATATTAATCGCCGAGAATTATTATTGAAAGAAGTTTATGGCGGTTAAAAAGTAAATTTATAATTTATTATTGAGGTGAATTTTTTTTATGTTAACAAAAGCTCCTCGTGGCACAAAAGATATACTTCCTGATAAAGTGGGAAATTGGCTATATCTTGAGGATTTAATTAGAAAATTATGTGGTCAATTTGGCTATCAAGAAATCAGAACTCCTGTATTTGAACATACTGAATTATTTCAGCGTGGTATAGGGGAAACAACTGACGTAGTAGAAAAAGAAATGTATACATTTACTGATAGAGGAAATAGAAGTATTACACTTCGTCCAGAAAATACTGCAGCTGCTGTACGTGCTTATTTGGAAAATAAACTCTATGCAGATACAAATCTATGTAAATTATTCTATATTGGTTCTATGTTTAGATATGACCGCCCACAAGCTGGTCGTTATCGTGAATTTCATCAGTTTGGTATCGAGGCTTTAGGTGAAGCAAATCCAGCTGTTGATGCTGAAATTATTTCTCTTGCTGTACAGTTCCTAAAGGAATTAGGACTTAAAGATATAAAATTATTATTAAACTCTGTTGGTTGTCCAAAATGTAGACCAGTTTATCGTCAAAAATTACAAGAGTTTTTCAAACCTGTAATCGGTGAAATGTGTGAAGATTGTCAATCTCGTTATGACCGCAATCCAATGCGTCTTTTAGATTGCAAAAATGAAAAATGTAAAGAACTTGCTCAAGGTGCTCCTGCAATTACTGATTGTCTTTGTGATGAATGTAATGACCATTTTCATAAAGTACAAGAATATTTGACAGCTGCAGGTATTGAGTTTGTTCTTGATACTAGTCTTGTACGTGGTCTTGACTATTATACTAAGACTGCTTTTGAGATAAAATATTTACCATTAGGTGCACAATCTTCTATTTTAGGTGGCGGTAGATACGATGGCCTTATTGAAGAATGTGGTGGTAAACCAACACCAGCAGTAGGTTTTGCAACTGGTCTTGAACGTGTATTACTCGCTCTTGAAATGCAAAATCTTTTACCTGAAACAAATCATGATTCTGATGTTTTTGTAGTTGTATTAGGCGATGCTGTACAGACAAAAGCATTTGAAATTTTAGCTAATTTGCGTAATCATGGATTTAAAGCTGCTATGGATTTTGCAGGACGTAGCATGAAAGCCCAAATGAAACAAGCAAATAAAGCTAATGCAAAATTCACTATTATTTTAGGTGAAGATGAATTGAAAGCAAATTCTGTTGTACTTAAAAACATGAATGAAAGTACACAAGAAACAATCTCTATAGATGAATTGCTTAATAAACTCACTATATTAACAAAATAATTATTGAGGTGGAATTTTAAAATGGAAACAATGGAAGGTATGAAAAGAACACACCATTGTGGTGAACTTCGTGCAACAAACGAAGGCCAAGAAGTGGTATTATGCGGTTGGGTTTCTCACCGTCGTGACCATGGTGGACTTATTTTTATTGATTTACGTGATAGAAGTGGCCTAGTACAGCTTGTTTTTGCTGAAGATAAAATTGGTGCTGACCAATTCCCAAAAGCAGAATCTCTTCGTTCTGAATTCGTAGTAGCTGTACGTGGTAAAGTTTCTTTACGTGATAAAGAAACAGTAAATCCTAATATGGAAACTGGTGAAGTAGAAATTTATGCAGAAGAATTGCGTATTTTAAATAAAGCAATGACTCCTCCTTTCTACATTCAAGACGGTATCGACGTTGATGAAAACGTTCGTTTAAAATATCGTTATTTAGACCTTCGTCGTCCAGAAATGCAAAAAAATATCATGCTCCGTCATCGTGTTACAAAATTAATGCGTGATTATTTTGATGAACACGGTTTCTTAGAAATCGAAACACCTATGCTTACAAAAAGCACACCAGAAGGTGCTCGTGACTATTTAGTACCTAGCCGTGTAAATCCTGGTAAATTCTATGCTTTACCACAATCCCCACAGATTTTCAAACAGTTATTGATGGTAGCTGGTTATGAAAAATATTTCCAAATTGTACGTTGCTTCCGTGATGAAGATTTACGTGCTGACCGTCAGCCTGAATTTACACAGCTTGATATTGAAATGTCCTTCGTTGACCAAGATTATATCTTGAATTTAATGGAAGGTCTTGTATCTGGCTTATTTGAAAAAACTATTGGCGAAAAAGTACAAACTCCATTCTTACGTATGACTTGGGACGAAGCTATGGAAAGATATGGTTCTGATAAACCAGATATTCGTTTTGGTATGGAACTTATGGATATTTCCGAATATGTTAAAGGCTCCGATTTCAAAGTATTTAAATCTGTACTTGATAATGGTGGACAAGTAAAAGTTATCAAAGTTGATGGTTATGCAAATATTCCACGTCGTGAACTTGATGGACTTGTAGAATATGCTCAAAGATATGGTGCTAAAGGCTTAGCATGGATTCAATACACTGAAAATGAAATTAAATCTCCATTCAAAAAATTCTACAGTGAAGAAACTTTTGAACAGATTAAACAAGCAACAAATGCTCAAACAGGAGACTTATTACTCGTAGTAGCAGATAAACCACTTGTAGTAGCTCAAGCTCTTGGTGAATTACGTCTTGAAATGGGTCGTCGTCGTGGTCTTATTAACGAAAACGAATATAAATTCCTTTGGGTTGTTGACTTCCCTATGTTCGAATATGATGAAGAAAACAAACGTTGGAAAGCAATGCACCATCCATTCACAGCACCACGTGATGAAGATATTCAATATCTTATGTCTGACCCAGGCCGCGTAAAAGCAAAAGCATATGATATGGTATTAAACGGTGTAGAAATCGGTGGCGGTAGCCTTCGTATTTATAATAGCGATACACAAGAAAAAGTATTTGAAGCAATCGGCTTAACACCAGAAGAAGCACATGAAAAATTTGGCTTTATGCTTGATGCGTTCAAATATGGTACTCCACCACATGGCGGACTTGCTTTTGGTCTTGACCGTATGGTTATGCTTATGGCAAAACGTAACTCTATTCGTGACGTTATTCCATTCCCTAAAACTCAAAGTGCTGGTTGCTTAATGACTCAAGCACCTTCTGAAGTTGATGCAAAACAGTTACGCGAATTATCTATTCGTACAGCAGTAGCACCTAAGAAAAAAGCTGAAAACTAATATAATTTATTTAAACTAAATACAAATAAATAAAAAATAAGCACCTTAATTTGAAATTAATCAGATTAAGGTGCTATTTTTATATATTTAATTCTAAACTTACCGGGCAATGGTCACTTCCCAAAAATTCATTATGAATATCAGCATTTTGTATAAAGTCTTGAATATTTTGAGAAACAATAAAGTAATCAATTCTCCAACCGGCATTATTTTCACGTGCTTTACGCATATATGACCACCAAGAATAAATACTTGTTTTATCTGGATAAAGATAACGGAAGGTATCAACAAAACCAGCTTGTAATAATTTAGTCATTTTTTCACGTTCTTCATCAGTAAATCCAGCACTATGGCGATTCGTTTTAGGATTTTTTAAATCAATTTCTTGATGAGCAACATTTAAATCTCCACACATAACAACAGGTTTATGTTTATTTAAATTGATTAAATAATTACGAAAATCATCTTCCCACTCCATACGATAATCTAAGCGTTCTAATTCACGTTTAGAATTAGGAGTATAGACACATACCATAAAGAACTTTTCAAATTCTAAAGTGATTACACGCCCCTCATGGTCATGTTTTTCGATACCTAAACCATAGGTTACATTTAATGGTTCTTGTTTGGTAAAAATTGCAGTACCAGAATAACCTTTTTTTTCAGCACTATTCCAAAATTGTTTATAGCCAGCTAAATCAAGCTCTAATTGATGAGGTTGCATTTTTGTTTCTTGTAAACAAAAAATATCTGCATTTAATTTATGAAAAGTATCCATAAAACCTTTATTCATACAAGCTCGAAGACCATTAACATTCCAAGAAACAAATTTCATAAAAATAACCTCCTTGATTATTTTACAATATTTGCAAGGGTATTGCTAAGAGTAGCGAATTCGTCCATAGTCAAAGTTTCCCCACGGCGAGTGGCATCAATATTTGCTTTAGCTAATACATCGGCAATAATAGATTTATCTACACCCATAGATTTTAAAGCATTATTTAAAGTTTTACGACGTTGGCCAAAAGCGGCTTTTACGACTCTGAAGAATAATTTTTCATCAATTAAATCTACAGCAGGCGAAGTTCTGACTTTGCAATCAACAACTACAGAGTCAACTTCAGGTGGTGGCATAAAAGACGCAGGTGGCACATATAAAGCGATTTGAGGCTCTGTATAATATTGTACAGCTAAAGATAAAGCCCCATAAGTTTTTCCGCCAGGAGCGGCTGCCATGCGTTCTGCTACTTCTTTTTGTACCATAACTACGATATCTGTTATTGGTAAATGTTTTTCTAATAAAGCCATGATAATAGGTGTAGTAATATAATATGGTAAATTTGCTACAACTTTGAAAGGTTTATCGCCCATAATTTCAGGAATATTGACTTTTAAAATATCACCTTGAATAATACGTACATTATCATAAGCTTCAAGAGTATGAGCTAAAACTTCAGGTAATCGTTTATCTAATTCAACACAAGTAACATCAGCACCAGTTTCAGCTAAAGCTTGTGTAAGAGTACCAATACCAGGGCCTATTTCTAAGATTCTATCATTTTCTTGGACATTAGCAGCATCGACAATGCCTTGGACAATACCTGCATCAATCAAAAAGTTTTGACCTAAGCGTTTACTCATATGAATACCAAAACGCTGTAAAATATATTTTGTTACTTTTTTATTAGCAATTGTAGGTTGCTTCATTAAATAAAACTCCTCCTAATTATTAATTATTTTCTTTACTTAAATCATTTAGACCATCAAGTTTTTGTATAGCAAGATTAAATTCTTCACGAGTAATACCATAATTATTTAATCTACGTACAAAAGTTTTGGCATTAGCAAATCCAATACCTAAAAACTCACCAAGTTTAGCTCGGCGTAAAGAGGCGTTAGGAAAACCATTTAAACGATGTAAAATCAAATCTGTTGCAGAAAATTCATTACTAGGTTGCCAATTCATTGTACGTACTTTAGCTAAAGCCTTACGAATTGACTCAGGACTAGCCTGTTCAATACCAATATCATTATTAGCAGTAGCTTCTTCACAAGGAATAAAAGCATGCTTTGCCTTAGGAAAACGACGAGTAAGATATGTGCGTATTCTTTCCCCGGCGGAATCAGGATCAGTTAAAATAATAATACCACGTTTTTCATAAGCAGCCTTAATATTTTTTATAGTTCTTGGCAGTAGATTAAACCCCTCAGTAATAATACAATCAGCCTCAACAGCTTTATCAATGGCAACAACGTCCATTTTACCTTCTACGACTAATACTTCTTTTATCATAAAAAATTAAAACCTTCTTACTTATAAAATAATCAAATACAAAATAAAACTTATATTTTTTTAGTATAACAAAAAAAACTCAAAAAAGGCAAGTTTTGTCTAGATCAAACAAAAAGAGCCTGCTCTTGCAGACTCTTAAATAACTTTATTAATTTAAAATATATACTTCTACGCCACGACGACCAAAAGCAATAGCCTGAGTATAATCTTCCATACATAAATCAATCATATAGCCATTTATAGCACCGCCAGTATCAGCAGCAATAGCTTCTCCATAGCCTGGAATATATACTCTTGTACCTAATGGAATAATATTAGGGTCTACAGCAACTACACCATAACGAGCTGGAATACCTAAAGCAGTATAACCGCTACCACCACCATCATATGGTAAATAAGCACTAGCTTCCATATATAGTACCTGAGAATAACTTCTCCAACCAATTGTATTTGGCGGTTCAGCAGTTCCTTCGCGAACAATTTGATCAACAGGACGTACTAATTGAGATACTTGAATTACCTCTTCACCAATTTTTACGCCTTTATGATATTTTTCGCGAACGAGTAATCTATTTAAACCATTTTTACCAACTTGAGAGACTTCTTCAATACCACGAACTAAAGAGCTATCTGGTTCTTTAATTATTTGGTAATTTTGAACCTCATCGCGTAAGATTAATTTACTTGAGACATTTAATACTTTTACCTTACTATTTGTATGTAATTGAGTATTTTTATCGCCTTCAACAAAATATTTATTTTCATCTAAGTTCATAGAAGATACGAAATCACCTACAGTTTGTTTTGTAGTTTTAACAACTTTTGTATCTCCATCAATTTCTAAAGTTACTGGGAAAGCTCGATTCACTGTAATGACAGAATTATCTGTTATCTTACCTGTTGACACTACATAATCGTCATTATTATCCAAATTTATTCCAGCTTGTTTCAATATATTCTTTGGATTATCATAGACCGTATTGACTACCATTTCGTTACCATCTGCTACGACAGTTACATTTTTATTTATAGTTGCAAATCCTGTCAATGTAGCCATTGCAAAACATAAAATTACAACAATTGTTACTTTACATTTTGTAAATTTAGGGTTTAATAGGTTTTTAAAATCCATTGAATTCCTCCTTTACGAGAAGATATTATACCAATAATTTACACTTATGTCAAATTAGCTAATAAATATGTAATGTTTGTACTTGTAAAAGTGTAAATTGTAATCTCCCCGAAAACTTTGAAATTATAGTACTTAGAGATGATTTTTAGCATTTATTAAATTAGATATTTTGTTGATTTATATGTCGAATTTAAATACAAGATTTTTATGGATTTTTATAAAATTTTAAACAAAAATTTAATCTAGATTTTACATAAATTATATAAAAGTTTATCTCAAATAAATCTCATAAATTTGTTATGTATAAATATGAATAAAAAATGATTTTTAAGCAAAAATTTACAAAAAATATATTATAAAATCACCATAGTTTACTTTTTTGTGCTATACTAAAGATAAATAAATAAAACTAAAGAGTATATCGATTTATAGGTAATGAGAGGTATATTTTGATTATAAACGGGCGAATGTACCACATTATCATAAAAGAAAGGGAGCAAGATGATGACAATCAGGTATACTATCTCAGAAAAAAGACATGAGAGAAAAATGACACAAAAACAGTTAGCAAAAAAAGCTGGTATTAGTACGGCAATGATAAGTTTTATCGAAAATGACAAAAGACAACCAACATTTTTTGTAATAGCAGCAATAGCGAAAGCTTTGAATGTCCGTCTTGATGAAATCGTAAAAATAAAAGATAATTATCGTTATTTTCGTTAAATAAAAAGATTACTTATGTAATAAAGAAAAACAGGAAGTGTAACAGAGCACTTCCTGTTTTTTATATACTTATAAAATTATAAATCAACAATATGGATTTCATTACCATGAGGTAAAAGTAGATTATATAAATCTTCAAATTTTAAAAATATAGTTGCAGTATTTTCCATAGGGTGCATACCGATTGTTTGGTTTTGCAATTCTTTATCAAATATCATTAAAATATTTTTATCTTGATTATTTAAAATAGCAAGAGGTGTAACACTACCAGGTTTTACATTTAGCATTTCTTCCATGTATTCTTGTTTAGCAAAACTAAGGCGTTTACTTTGAATTTTTTCGCTAAGTTCTTTTAGATTAATTTTTTTATGTACAAATAAAGATACAAGATAGAAATTTTTCTTTTTATTATCACAAAGAAATAGATTGCGAATAACTTTTTCACGATTAGGAACATTGGATTTATCGCCATCTTCGACAGAAAAGATAGGTGGATGTTCATATTTAGTAAAATAAATTTGTTTATCAGCAAGATATTGCAAGACTTCAGCTTTATTCAAAATTATCGCTCCTTTTTTTATTAAATTAAGCTAAAAAATAAATATAGATAGATATAAAAAAGCTGTAATAACTAAAAATGCTAAGTTATTACAGTTTTTTATTATATCGTGCCAAGTTTTAAGTCTATTACAGGATATATATAGTAGAGTTAGAAAACATCAAATGTTTCGGTTAAGAAAAATAGAATATCTAGAATAAAAATAAATATTCAAATACAATATTTGTTTATTTTAATAAATTTCATTTTATATTAAATTTATAAGAATTTCAATGACAAATTAGTAGAAATCTTATTGACAATATAATTAAATAGTTTTAATATATAGAGCAAGAGGTTCTTATGTAGCTCTTAAATAAAAATAAATTGAAGATTAAAGTAAAATGAGGTGTAGTAAGATTTTTAACTTTATATTTTTATTTACTAAAATAAAAATATATTTTAGTATTGTTGTAAATTTTTAATGAATTTTATAATGCTTTGTTGAGAAAATATTTAATATTTTCTCAACAAAATAAAAAATAGAGTTAAATAATAATACTTATATAAATAATATTATGGAAAAGGAAGAAGATTTCTATGGATAAATGTTATCAAATAAAAATGCAAGTATTTCTATTAGAAAATATTTCTATAGATGATTTGCAAGAGAAGGTTACAGCTTTTATTGATTCAGGTTTTAAAAGTTATGAGGATTTAGTGAAGTTTCATGAAAAAAATACTTATAAGAATTATTGCTATGATCAACTCTATCCGTTAGAAGAAGGAAAGATTTACAAAAAAGGGAAAATTTATACTTTAAGAATACGGACGGTAGATTTAAAAATAGCACAGTATTTTAAAGTAGTTTGTGTAAATAATTGTACAAAAGAAATTAAAGGATTAACAGCCACAATTAGTATTATACCACCAAAAGTAATAGAAAAAGTATATACGCTGACACCGATGATAATAAAATTACAAAATCGTAGATATTGGAAAGATGAAATTAGCTTTGATGAATTTGAACAAAAATTAAAAAGCAATTTAATAAAAAAATGGAACGCTTTTCATGAAGAAAAAATAGATGAAGATTTTGAGTTATATACCGCTATTGAATTAAAAAATAGAAAACCTATTGCTATGAAATATAAAAATATAAAATTATTGGCTGATAAAGTACAAATTCAGGTAGCTGATAATGAACAAGCACAAAAAATTTGGCATTTTGCGCTTGGAGTAGGTCTAGGGGAGATGAATGCTCGTGGTTGTGGCTTTTTGAATTACCGTTGGCTTTAAAGTATTTTGAAAGGAGGATTTTTATGTTAAAAGAATGTTTAGATGTATTTGCTGAAAAATTAAAACAAGACAATGATTTAATTTTAAAAGAATATATTCCATCAGATGGCTCATATCTGATTGTAGGTAAGGATAATAATATTAAATATACTGATATTAAATTAGATAAAAAAACTAGAAAAATTATTGCTACTGATGATACTTTGTTAAAGGATATATGTTTTTTTGATTATCATAGCAAATTGATTTCTATGAATAAACCTGTTGATAGTAAAAAAGTAATTCATACAAATAATTATTTAGCTTTTGCGGTAAAAAAAGAAAGTATTACTCAAAAATTAACAGTAGAAATCATTGATAATTATTATGATACTTTAAAAAATCCTTTAGAGAAAAAATATAAAAAATCTAAAGAAGCTAGTACAATTTATCAAAAATTTGTAGATGAATATGGTGAGGTAAATCAAGATTTATTAGAAAAATGTAAAAAGTGGATAAAGGAGAATATTTTTTTCATTGATAAATTGGTAGATGTTGATTTAAAGAAAAAAGAATATTTAAAGATTTTCTTTGCTTTGGATGATGAAGAACTAAATAAAGAATTATTTATTCAAGAAGATAATCGGTATATTTTGCCTAATATTTATAATAGTAATGATTATAATGTCGAAGTTGACGGTGAAATTTTAGGTATACCCGATAACAACATGGGCATGAATGCCAAAAAGCCATTTTTATCAATAAAAACGCGAAAAGTACCAGCGTCATATTTAGTAGATGGTGATACAGCAATTTTACAGAAACAATTTTTTGAATATCTAATGAATTTAGCATCTAATGGTAAAAATAATGTATATATAGATACAAATAAGAATACAATGGAAGCATATAATGATAGAGAGGAACGAAAAAGTTTTTCGGGGATAGATACAGGATATTATTTGCGCATTCAAAAAGGTAAAGAATTAGAAATTCATGTACAAGATAATATCGCAGATTATCAAGATAAATTGGCGGTAAACTTTGAGTATCAAGATTTTTTTGCTTTGAAAATCAAAGACTATCCTGAATATACCGAAAAAATAGGTACGCATTATACACGAAGTAGTGTAGGTGAATTAATAAATAGTATATTTTTCTCGAAATATTTGCAAACAAATTATTTTACTGATGCAAGTGATATTAGTGTAAAAGATAGTATTTTAAAACAAGATATTATTATGTATCGAAATAGTATTTTTGCTTGGGTATATAAAGGTGTAGATACTAATTTTAAGCAAGCAGAAGAAAAATTTGCTTTAGATTTAATAAAAAATGCTGTATTTAATGATTATATGTTACGAGCAAAAACTCAATTAAATTTACATTGGTCATTTAAAGATTATTTTATGAGTTTAGAACAACAAGGAGGAGAAAAAATGGCAGATATTGTAACTGATTTAAGAGGAAGTATAAGAGCAAAAGTGTTGTCTAAAGATGAAGAGGTAGTAACTAACAGTGATCGAGAATATTATTATGCAGTTGGACAATTAATGGCATATTTTATTTCTTTGAGTAAAGCTAGTAAAAAAACACAATCTTTGATAAATCCAGTACTTAATGCACGAAATGATGTGGTAATTAAAGAAAGATTATTGCAATTATATAAAAAATATAATTATGCAATTGAAGCTTATGCTACTAGAGTAAAAAGATTATATTCTATGATATTGGGATATGAATCAGAAACTAAAGTAGATCAAGAGATGATTTTATTAGGCTATATGGATAATAATGTAATATATACTAAAACTGAAGAAGAAAAAACTGAAACAGTAGAAACAAAATAAAATTATTTAGGAGGAAATTATAATGGAAAGTAAAACAATGAATAAACGTGTATATGGTATTTTAGGTATTTCTTCAATTATGGGGAATTGGAATGCAGATTTTTCTGGCTATCCAAAGACAACTACAGACGGTAATGTATTTGGTAGTGATAAAGCTTTAAAATATCCAATGAAAAAAATGTGGGATAATGAAGATAAAAAAGTTATATATATTAAATCATTGAATAAAGATTTAATTCCAAGAACATTAAAAGAACGTTATGTAAAAACTTTTAACGATGACGATTTAAAAGATACAACTAAAGTTTTAACTAACTTAATGACTGCGGTAGATGTAAAAAATTTTGGCGCTACTTTTGCTGAAGCTGGTTGTAATATAGCGATTACTGGTGCGGTACAAATTGGTCAAGGATTTAACAAATATGAAGATTCTACACCACAAGAACAGCCTATTTTATCTCCATTTGCAGATGCTACAGATAAAGATGCTAAGAATTCAACTATTGGTACAAAAATAACAAGTAATGAAGCTCATTATTTTTACCCATTTGTAATTAATCCACTTGCTTATAAAGAATTAGTCGACCTTGGTGTTACTGAAGGTTATACAGACGAAGATTATCAAAACTTTAAACGTACAGCTATTGTATCCGCAACAGCATTTGCTACAAATTCTAAAGTAGGTTGTGAAAATGAATTTGCAGTATTTGTAGAAACAAAGGCAACTACTTATTTACCAAATTTATCTGAATATGTAACATTTAGCAAAGATGAAGATGAAAATATTATAAATTTAGCTAGATTAGCAGATGTATTAGATACAATGAGTGAACAAATAGACTCTATAGAAATTTATTATAATCCATATACTAGCAAATTAGCAGAAATTGAAAAAATAGCAAATGCTAAAGTATTTAATATTGTAACCTCTAAAGAGGTGTAATAAATGGAAATTTTAAAGTTTAAACTTAGTGGACAAAATGCGTTTTTTAAAAAGCCAGAAGTAAATACGTATTGTTATTTTACGTATGGAAATATTCATAAAGTTGCATTATTAGGTATATTAGGTGCAATTTTAGGCTATAAAGGCTATACACAAATGCAAGACATTTTGGCGAATAAAAAGAAAAAAGCGAAATTAGAACCGTCATATCCTGAGTTTTATGAACGGTTAAAAGATTTAAAAATTGCGATATTACCATTGAATTCTAAAGGGATAATTGGAAAAAAAATACAAATCTTTAATAATTCTGTAGGTTATGCATCAAAAGAACAAGGTGGGAATTTAATAGTAAAAGAACAATGGCTGGAAAATCCTGAATGGGAAATTTGTATTTTGATTGATAGCGAAGAGGCCAAAAAAGTAAAAGAGGCAGTACAGAATCATAAATGCGTATATTATCCATATTTGGGGAAAAATGACCACTTTGCCAATATTGAATATCTAGGTGTGGAAGAAGTAAAAAGCATAGAAGAAAATGACTATATGATTAATAGTTTTGTGATGAAAAAAGATATAAATATTATATCTAAACGAGCTAGAGAGTTACGAGAAATAATGAGTGAAGAAGAAATAGAAAAATATAGTCCATTTAAATATGAAGAATCACTTCCATATACTTTAGATGAATATGTAAATAATTATGAATTAGAAAAATTTGTGTATACGAATAGCTTTGTAGAATTTACGAATAGTAAACAGGTATACGAGATAACTGATAAACAGGGAAAACATAAAAATATAGTATTTTATTGATTGAAGATTATCAGTGAAAGTAATTAATAATTAATAGAAACAAAATGTTGTAAAGTTTAAATTTAAATTAATTGAGAAGAAAGGAAGTTTTTTTATGGACGAAAACATCTTAAAAACTTTAGTTAATGGTATAGATAAATATAAGGCTCATAAAAAATTACAAGATGAAACA
Source organism: uncultured Megamonas sp. (assembly GCA_963558795.1). GTDB lineage: Bacteria > Bacillota > Negativicutes > Selenomonadales > Selenomonadaceae > Megamonas. Next base: position 78,413 of record CAUWIH010000002.1, read on the forward strand.
GATAAATATAGTGAAGTAATTTTTGAAACTTTAGCAGAACATACTACACGAACATATAAATATTTTCTTAAATTTTGGGATAGTAAACAATCGGATAAAATATTAGATAGATTTTGTGATGTTTTTTGGCAACAAGCAAAAATAGATAGGAATTTAAAATCTAAGGCTAAAAATTTGTTGAAAGAAATGATTTTTGGAATAGCAATTTTTCATGATATAGGAAAAATAAATCCTAATTTTCAAAGAGAAAAATTACAAGTTAAAGATTTTAAAGATAATCAAGAATTAAAAAATATTATAAATTCTAATCATTCATTTTTATCGTCAATAATATATATGGATTATTTTCTCGAAAAAATAAATGATGATGAAAATGAAATAATAGATTTATTGGTAGAATTTAATTTTTATAATGCGTATATTATTGAACGTCACCATAGTAATTTAAATAATTTATGTTCATTTAAAGAAAAAATAAAATTAGATGAAAACGATAGTTTTAATAAATTAAAGAAATTTTTAAATCAAAGTGATATTTATTTAGGAAAAATAAAATTCGATAAATTAGATTTAAATGATATAGATAGAGCAAGAGAATGTGATAAGAATATAGAGCAGGGAATATATTTAACTATGTATATAAGATGGATATATTCTTTATTGGTAGCTAGTGATTATTATGCTACATCGGAATTTATGAATGATGCAGATTTTAGTGAAATTGCAGATTTGAATAATATAGATAAGTGGAATAATGCTTATGAACAAACAGATTTAATGCAAAGTATACGTCAGTATCGACAGGCAAAATATCCTTTAGCTGATGATGAATTAATAAATGTAACAGATATAAATATTTTGCGTAGTGAAATTTTTTGTGAAGTAGAAGATAAAATAAAAGTTAATGTTAATGAAAATATATTTTATCTTGAAGCACCAACAGGTAGTGGAAAAAGTAATACAGCTATTAATGCTAGTTTTAAACTAATGAAGGCTAATAAAGATTTGCAAAAAATATTTTATATCTATCCATTTAATACACTTGTTGAACAAAACTTAGATACTTTAAATAAACTTTTTGCAGATAATAAAGCTATAACACAAAACATAGCAGTGATTAATTCATTAACACCGATAAAAATAAAAATTTTAAAAGATAAGCAAGCTAAAGATGTTATTGAATATGATAGTGCACGTAAGGAAAATGATGAAAAAGATGTATATCAAAAGGCTTTACTTGATAGACAATTTTTGAATTATCCAATGATATTATCAACCCATGTTAGCTTATTTAACGTTATTTTTAGTAATAGACAAAGTGATGCATTTACTTTTTATCAATTAGCAAATAGTGTGATAGTTTTAGATGAAATCCAAAGTTATAAAAACAGTATTTGGAAAGAAATCATTTGTTATTTAAAAGCAATGGCAAAATTATTTAATATAAAAATAATTATTATGTCAGCGACTTTACCTAATTTGGATAATTTAACGAAAACTCAAGAAAATGCAGTGATTTTATTAGATAATGCCCAAAGATTTTTTGCGGTAGATTGTTTTAAAAATCGCGTGAGATTAAATTTTGATTTATTGAGTATAGACAAAGAAAATATACTAGATGAATTAAAACAGCATTTGCAAAAACAGTTAAAATCTAATAAAAAAATATTGATTGAATTCATAAAAAAACAAACAGCACACGATTTTTGGGTGGATTTAGTCGAAAGTGAAGAATTTCAAAATCAAGATGTACAGATAGAATATTTATCTGGTGATGATAGCATTGCTGAACGTAAGCGTATATTAGATGTCATAAAAAATGCAACTAATACTATAATCTTGGTAGCTACTCAAGTTATTGAAGCCGGTGTGGATATAGATATGGATATTGGTTATAAAAATATATCTAAACTAGATAGTGAAGAACAATTTTTAGGCAGAATAAATCGTTCGTGTAAAAAATCTGGTATAGCATATTTTTTTGAAGTAGATGAAGCTAGAAGTATTTATAAAAATGATGTACGTTTAAGTAAAAGTTTAACGCTAAAAGATAATAATAATAAAGATAATGACGATAAAGACAATATGAAAACAATATTAATTAATAAAGATTTTGCTGAATATTATGATAGGGTATTAGAAACAACAGAAAATAAATATGAAATTGAATTTAATAAGTTTAAAGAGAGTATTATTAATTTAAATAATGAAGATATTGCCAATCATATGAAACTTATTGATGATAATGAAAATATGGTACAAATTTATTTAGCTAGAAAATTAAATATAAATGATGAAATCCTTGACGGAAAAGAACTTTGGTCAAAATATGTAGAGTTATTACAAAATGGCAAAAAAGAAATGCCTTATGCTGAATGGAAGGTAAAACTTTCTGAGATTATAGCCCAAATGAATAATTTCATATATGAAGTAAATAAAAATAAATTAAGTTTAGACCAGTATGATGCAGTGATGGGAAATATGATTTATATAGAAGATGGTGAAAAATATTTCATTAAAGATAAATTTAATCGAGATATATTTCAAGGCTTAGGGAGTGTAAGTTTTATTTGAAATAAAGAAGGTATCAGATATGAAAGTGAATGGAACTTTAATAAATTATTTTATTCACTGTAAACGTCAATGTTATTTATTTGGTAATCGAATTAATTTAGAAGATAATAGTGAAAATGTAAAAATAGGAAAAATTCTTCATGAAGAACGTGCGCAAAAAGATAATACAGAAATTGCTATTGAAAATATAAAACTAGATAAATTAACTAAAGAATATTTAACAGAAGTGAAAAAATCTGATGCAGATATTGAAGCAAGTAAGTGGCAATTACTGTTGTATTTAAAAATTTTAAAAGATAAAGGGATTATTCGTAAAGGAAGATTAGAGTTTATCGAGAAAAAGAAACTTACAAAGAAAACAATTATTTTGGAATTAACACCAGAAATCGAAGATTTATTAAATAAACATATACAAGCGATAGAAAATTTATTAATAAGTGATAATGTTCCACCGGTATTGAATAAGGCAATTTGTAAAAAATGTGCGTACTATGAGTATTGTTATATTTAAAATTGTTTGTTCGTGTTAATTATAGTTATATAGCTATAATTTTTTTAGAGAAAGAAGCGATTTTATGGGTAGTACAAGATATATAGCATCTATGGGTGAATTGTCGAGAAAAGATGATTCATTATGTTTTAGAAATGAAAAAAAGCATGTATATATTCCTATAGAAAATGTTAAAGAAATTTATTGTTTAAATGAAGTAAGTATTAATAGTAAATTATTAGATTTTTTGGCTAAAAAGAATATAATAATACATTTTTTTAATTATTATGGCGGATATAGTGGCAGTTTTTATCCGAGAAATCAATATATGAGTGGAAAATTGCTGTTAAAACAAGTGGAAAAATTTAATACTAGTAGAATAAATATAGCAAAAGCTATTGTAAAAGGCATAGGCGTTAATATTTATGAGGTTTTGTATCACTATTACAAACATGATAAAAAAGAAGTAAAAGAAGTATTAGATTGGATAAGATTAAAGTTTTATTCCAATTTAGAAAGAGCAGAAACAGTACAAGAAATAATGGCTTTTGAAGGTGAATTGTGGCTAAAATTTTATAGTACATTTAAATATTTCTTGCCAGAAGATTTTATAATGAATAAACGTGTAAAACGACCACCAGATAATCCAATTAATGCGTTGGTTTCATTTGGTAACACTTTGTTATATACTAAAACAATATCAGCAATTTATCGAACTCATCTTGATCAAAGAATAAGCTTTTTGCATGAGCCATCAGAAGGTAGATTTTCATTGAGTTTAGATATTAGTGAGGTTTTTAAACCGGTTATAGTATATAAAACTATTTTTGATTTAGTTAATAATAAAAAATTAAAAGTAGAAAAGCATTTTGATAAAAATCTTAATTATTGTTTATTAAATGAAGAAGGTAGAAAAATATTTTTAACTGCTTTTCAGGAACGTATGGAAAAAGTTATAAATCATACGAAATTAAAAAGAAAAGTATCGTATCAGTCAATGTTAAAAATAGACTGTTATAAGCTAATAAAATATATAACAGAAAACAAAGAATTTGTACCATATTCATTGAAAGTGGGATATTAAATGAGTAAAAAAATAAATTATAATTATGCTTTTGTTTTTTATGATGTGAAAGAACAACGTGTACAAAAAGTATTTAAAATATGTAAAAAATATTTAGCTCATTTTCAAAATTCCGTTTTTCGAGGAGAGATAACACCATCGAAATTAATGCAATTAAAACTAGAATTAAATAAAGTTTTAGTAAAAGATGAAGATTTCGTTTGTATATTAAAATTAATGAACGATAATGTTTTTGGTGAAGAAATATTAGGTAAAAAAGATATAGAAAATGGAGAAACTTTAATTATTTAATTTTACCAAGTGTTTTTTTATTAAAAATACTGGAAATCCTTGAAAAATAAGAACTTTTGGGATTAAAATATATAAATAAGAAAAACAAACAAATAGCTGGTAAAAATTTTTAAAACCTTGATATATCACGTATTTAAGGCATTCTATAAAAAAAGAATGCTTTAAATACGTGCCTTTAACTGAAACATATAGATGTATTTGAATTCAATATGCACTTGTACTCTACCTCTTGTTTTTACACTTTAACTGAAACATATAGATGTATTTGAATAGTGTAGGTATCCATTGTTTCCATTTTGGTTTAGTTCTTTAACTGAAACATATAGATGTATTTGAATACAATATGGATTAGATGTTTCTTCATATGGTGCAAATCTTTAACTGAAACATATAGATGTATTTGAATTAAAGATGATGTTGACTATTCATCAACAGGTAAAGACTTTAACTGAAACATATAGATGTATTTGAATATCCAACTAGAATTAATCCCTGTTCCTGGAGATACCTTTAACTGAAACATATAGATGTATTTGAATGGGGTAAAGCCATCAAAGATGGTGAATACAAAAACTTTAACTGAAACATATAGATGTATTTGAATGTGTATACATTTGGAAACGCTCTGCATAGCTGTAGGCTTTAACTGAAACATATAGATGTATTTGAATCAGGATATATAAAAGAGCGTGAAAAGCAAAAGAAAACTTTAACTGAAACATATAGATGTATTTGAATTGATTTTTATATATAATCTTGAAAGGAGTGTTAAACCTTTAACTGAAACATATAGATGTATTTGAATCCAAGGCTTGTTACACTTAAAGCACCTGCTGTTCCTCTTTAACTGAAACATATAGATGTATTTGAATATTAAAGATAATTCCTAAATACTTCAAAGAAATTATCTTTAACTGAAACATATAGATGTATTTGAATCTAATTAGGATAGCTAAAATAAAGCTATCCTTTTAGCTTTAACTGAAACATATAGATGTATTTGAATCCATTGTTGCACTGAAATCTTCCAGTACATATTGCTTTAACTGAAACATATAGATGTATTTGAATTTGAGCCAGTTAATCATCATCAAACGATTGATTTTTCTTTAACTGAAACATATAGATGTATTTGAATATATACCATTTGATAAAATCCGCCACCCAGCTATCCGGCTTTAACTGAAACATATAGATGTATTTGAATTGGGTACAATGGGACAAGGTACATTGTTAACTACTGCTTTAACTGAAACATATAGATGTATTTGAATTCTTCTTACGCTAGAAAATATGCGTTATCAGCTCTACTTTAACTGAAACATATAGATGTATTTGAATGGCTATCCAGTAATTCTGGATTTATAATTTCGCCTGCTTTAACTGAAACATATAGATGTATTTGAATCCGCTTATAGTCCACATAATAAAATCCTCCTTATTTCTTTAACTGAAACATATAGATGTATTTGAATTTATAGATAAAATAAACGGATTGATAAGTGCTTTTACTTTAACTGAAACATATAGATGTATTTGAATTCGCCTAAGATGTAAAGGCTTTTTAAAGCCTTAGCAACTTTAACTGAAACATATAGATGTATTTGAATTTGAGCCAGTTAATCATCATCAAACGATTGATTTTTCTTTAACTGAAACATATAGATGTATTTGAATAGGAGATAATGTGTTGTAAATAATACTCCCCTTTTCTTTAACTGAAACATATAGATGTATTTGAATTTTTCAAGATATATGTCCTCACCAAAAATTTTTTTCTTTAACTGAAACATATAGATGTATTTGAATAAGGATTACATGGACCTTAATGGCGGCAGATATTCACTTTAACTGAAACATATAGATGTATTTGAATCCGTTCCCCACTGTTCTTAGACGCCACAAGAAAACCACTTTAACTGAAACATATAGATGTATTTGAATACCTAAAAATACCGGATTTACAATTAACGTTAGTGCCTTTAACTGAAACATATAGATGTATTTGAATGCGTCTTTCGGCCACTTTATATTTGCCAGCTCAAGCTTTAACTGAAACATATAGATGTATTTGAATAGTTTATTTTATTACGCGATATCGACAGTGTATGGCCTTTAACTGAAACATATAGATGTATTTGAATATGAAGCCGGTGTCATGACCACCACATACAATACTCCTTTAACTGAAACATATAGATGTATTTGAATTCAACTGATATTTCAGCAAATCCACAATCAAAAATTCTTTAACTGAAACATATAGATGTATTTGAATCAGCCAACCCCCCTCTACAAGCGCCAAGTGATATAACTTTAACTGAAACATATAGATGTATTTGAATATCTTATACGATTGGTAAGAGAACTCTTACCAGAGCCTTTAACTGAAACATATAGATGTATTTGAATTTTTTATTGGAAATCTTTTTCTTGTTTTTCTAGTAACTTTAACTGAAACATATAGATGTATTTGAATATCTCTAAATTATCTATACATTCTTTTACCTCTTGTCTTTAACTGAAACATATAGATGTATTTGAATCGTAAACGAGCACCAGATATAGAGTCATCTGAGAAACTTTAACTGAAACATATAGATGTATTTGAATTTTTAGAAGGTTCAAACACATACACATATGAAAATCCTTTAACTGAAACATATAGATGTATTTGAATATAAATTTCTTCGGGATGTAGTCCGTAGGAAACCTGCTTTAACTGAAACATATAGATGTATTTGAATAACTAAATCCGTGAAGGCGATGGAGAGTATTGCTCCCTTTAACTGAAACATATAGATGTATTTGAATACATTATACGTTGTACCAGATGCAGGCAAGAATAAACTTTAACTGAAACATATAGATGTATTTGAATAGTTTATTTGATAAGGTGACTCCAACATATAACATACCTTTAACTGAAACATATAGATGTATTTGAATACGCTGAGAAGATGGGGCAACTTGGAGCGCTCTTAGCTTTAACTGAAACATATAGATGTATTTGAATATATTGTATTGTGCATCCTGTAGACGTTCTACACAACTTTAACTGAAACATATAGATGTATTTGAATATAAAATTCATTTCTTAACCTCCTTACATGTTCATCTTTAACTGAAACATATAGATGTATTTGAATTCTACACATTCAGGTAGGTACATATAGTCGTACTCATCTTTAACTGAAACATATAGATGTATTTGAATTTTTACTGAATACATTTGTTAAGTGTTTAGTTTTTTCTTTAACTGAAACATATAGATGTATTTGAATTTCAATACTGACATTCTAAAAGAGTTGCATAGATATCTTTAACTGAAACATATAGATGTATTTGAATAAACCAGTAAGTCTATTTGCTTGCTTTTTCTTTTGACTTTAACTGAAACATATAGATGTATTTGAATTAGAAATGGTTCATTCCTTTTGGAGTACCGCTAAACACTTTAACTGAAACATATAGATGTATTTGAATTAATTATAAACCCCCACTATTATAAATAGTACTCTCTTTAACTGAAACATATAGATGTATTTGAATTTGAAAAAACTGAAGATGTAACTTTTGAAGAAGTTACTTTAACTGAAACATATAGATGTATTTGAATGATAATTCTTGCAAATCTTGCAAGCTCAAAGAACATCTTTAACTGAAACATATAGATGTATTTGAATATTATCCTGTAAAGCAAACATCATTGCCACTGCTGTCTTTAACTGAAACATATAGATGTATTTGAATTTTAAACGTGGTCTTGAAACAGAGCGTGGACGTATACTTTAACTGAAACATATAGATGTATTTGAATCATACAGCAAGTTGTCTTACTTTCGTACCATACAACTTTAACTGAAACATATAGATGTATTTGAATATTTTATCTAATACCCAATTTTGAATAGCATTTGCTACTTTAACTGAAACATATAGATGTATTTGAATTTTATATAAGATAAATTATCCTTAGTTGTATAAACTTTAACTGAAACATATAGATGTATTTGAATGGTTGTGTTATTTCTTTAGGTAATATTTCATTTAGCTTTAACTGAAACATATAGATGTATTTGAATTAGAGTGTTTTCTAGCTACGGACTAATAAAATTGTCCTTTAACTGAAACATATAGATGTATTTGAATTTCATTTTTTTAAATTTAGCTTTATATCCAATAGGACTTTAACTGAAACATATAGATGTATTTGAATAATTCGAACAGATTTTGCTAAAGATTAAGGAGTATCTTTAACTGAAACATATAGATGTATTTGAATTTTTCAATGCTTTTTCAATTGCCGCGATACCATTCACTTTAACTGAAACATATAGATGTATTTGAATCATAAAAGACCCATGACTACCGGGTGGTTAATCAAACTTTAACTGAAACATATAGATGTATTTGAATATGAAAGTAACAAATATTGATGAAACAGATATTAACTTTAACTGAAACATATAGATGTATTTGAATATTCGGTTTGGTTTACATGGTATATTTTACATAAATACTTTAACTGAAACATATAGATGTATTTGAATCCATTTTTAGCACAAGATAGTCTGCCGCTTGCAACACTTTAACTGAAACATATAGATGTATTTGAATTGTTTTGCTTTGCAGTTAATAAACTGGACACCATCTCTTTAACTGAAACATATAGATGTATTTGAATGGCGCTGTGGTCTCCGGAAATAACAATGCTTCTATCCTTTAACTGAAACATATAGATGTATTTGAATGGAACGATTTTATTATTTTCAGTGATTTTGGCTTGTCTTTAACTGAAACATATAGATGTATTTGAATTCTGTTAAATCATCTGGCCCATTTTTATTAAATAGTCTTTAACTGAAACATATAGATGTATTTGAATCATGTATCCCGAGCTTAGCCTCGACCCGAAAGGGTACTTTAACTAAAACATATAGATGTATTTGAATATTTGTCTGTTTTTCCCCAAACTTGTACGTACAAATCTTTAACTAAAACATATAGATGTATTTGAATTGAATAAGGATGACGTAAAAGTATATGACGCATGTACTTTAACTAAAACATATAGATGTATTTGAATTTTTAACACCTCCTTAATTATAATCTTCTATTTCACACTTTAACTAAAACATATAGATGTATTTGAATTAGAAAATGACGATATACTTAATATAGACTTTTACGGACTTTAACTAAAACATATAGATGTATTTGAATTTTATAAAATCTATGTTGGCTTTATACTCGTTAACTCCTTTAACTAAAACATATAGATGTATTTGAATCTAATAAACGTCAATTTATCAAAATCAGGCAATCTACTTTAACTAAAACATATAGATGTATTTGAATTTCCGAAGTTATTGGTGTTACTGTATTTAGACCATATCTTTAACTAAAACATATAGATGTATTTGAATTTTTATTTAGGCTTTTTACCTCTAATAAAGCTCCAGCTTTAACTAAAACATATAGATGTATTTGAATAGTATGCTATAATAAACATATAAATTAAAAAGGAGCTTTAACTAAAACATATAGATGTATTTGAATTGCACCTTTTTGAAAAGAGTGGGCTCCACTATCAATCTTTAACTAAAACATATAGATGTATTTGAATAAAATCATTACATATGGGTCAAGACCGTTATCGCGCTTTAACTAAAACATATAGATGTATTTGAATCGATGCACCGGCACACCCAATGGAATTTATAACCGACTTTAACTAAAACATATAGATATATTTGAATTTTTGTATATTTACGCCAGCCGTTAAGCGTCTAGCGCTTTAACTAAAACATATAGATGTATTTGAATCGGCTATTTATTAGTAGCTGATAATGAGTTAGTAGCGCTTTAACTAAAACATATAGATGTATTTGAATCTGTATACAGCCCATTTTTCTACAGGGTTGTTATCCCTTTAACTAAAACATATAGATGTATTTGAATGCCTTCTCATATAAATCCTTAAGTAACAATTCTTCTTTAACTAAAACATATAGATGTATTTGAATTGATAAAATTATTGATATTCTTAATATTTTTACTCGCTTTAACTAAAACATATAGATGTATTTGAATTGTAGCATTTATTGTAACCTCGCCTAATTTCGGTAACTTTAACTAAAACATATAGATGTATTTGAATATAGTGTTTCCTATGTTGCCTATATTTCCTATAAATCCTTTAACTAAAACATATAGATGTATTTGAATTTGAACAACAAGAGTTAGGGCGATTAATGGAACGTACTTTAACTAAAACATATAGATGTATTTGAATTTAAAGCAGTAGCTCCTGGGACTGCTTGATTTACTGCTTTAACTAAAACATATAGATGTATTTGAATTGGTATGGTTTAGGGTATTTATAAACAGTGGGGAAACTTTAACTAAAACATATAGATGTATTTGAATATTCCTCCAATTTTGTTGCATATTCATTTAATATATCTTTAACTAAAACATATAGATGTATTTGAATCCATCTAGGGTAAATAGTTGGCCATGTGTCGGTCTTTCTTTAACTAAAACATATAGATGTATTTGAATTGTATGTATATAATTATGGTTCTTTGTCAAATGTTGGGGTAAAGGATAGACATATTTTTGTCTATCCT
>CAUWIH010000003.1:0-72779 GCA_963558795.1 uncultured Megamonas sp.
AATAAATGTTGAAGCAAGAGAATTTTCTCTTACCCCAACATTTATTATAGAACCGTTTTTTTATTTGGATAAATTGTTTTAGGTGTTAGTAAAATAATCAAATAAATCTGCACGAAGTGGCATTTTTAATTTATAAATTATTTTAAACCCATTATATTTTGGTGCAAATTCAGGTTTATCGATAGCGGTTATTTCACCAACGAAGTAAAATTCTTTGGCGTCTTTATCTTTATTTGGTTTGCGTATGAATAAATATAAAGAATTTTGCTCTTTTTGTGCGTCGTAGATATGTTTGGCGTCACTAGAATCAAGTTTACGATTAGTTTTGGAATAGGCAGTGATTAAATCATTAGCAAGGAATTCATTGGTATATTCTACTCGTTTTTGTTCGGCGGAGATATAATTAATGAACACAGGCATGGTATGTGTGGTTTTTTCATAAAAATATCCAGCCATAGCATTAGGATTGATTTTTTGTGGCCAATTTAGTATATAGCAGACTTCTTCATAAGTGTATTTTTGATAAAGGACAAGGTCTGTATTAGGATAATTTGGGGTATAATATTTTTGGTAACGTGTTAAGGCAAAGTTTAAGACGTCTAATAGATGGGTTTTAAAATGAATATTTTGCAAGGCTAAAGAAAATGATTTGCTGATTACATAATCTGTATTATTATTATTGTTATGTTCAATAAATATGCAATGGGAAAATTTTGCTTGTTCATTACTAATTGTAAATTGATTAGTTAGATTACGAATAAGTGAATTTTCTTGTTGCAAGGATAATTCTTGCTTATATTCATTTTTTAGAATAGATTTTAAGGTTTTTAATAACGATGTAGTATTATTTATTAATAGTTTTAAGGCTAAAATTTCAAATAAGCGTTTGCCTTTAGCGAATCGTGAACAAATGAAAGATAGAATTTCTTCTTGAATGGGATTAAATTGAATAGTGTAATCTGCGTCATATTTTTGTAAAAAGTGATGATAAGTTTTGAATTTATCCCCAAATTTTAATATATCGATACTACCAAATTGTGAAAAATCATTGATTGTAGGGATTTTACCGAGCTTTTGTTTTAAAATTAGATATTCATTTTTTAATAAGGCGGTATCGCTTAATTTGGCGGTATCGATAGCTTGATATATTTTTTGACGTGCAATTTTATCAAAATGAATAGTAGATGCTCCTGCGATGAAACGATTGCCTTCGGCTATATAGTGGCGAAGATTATCACGATTATAAGAGGTATCTCCTGATAGGGCTATGGGTATCATAAAATTATGTTGATAATTGCCAATGAAATCTAAGATTACTACATAATCTTTATTGGGATATTTACGCAGGCCACGACCGAGCTGTTGGACGAAGACTATAGCAGATTGAGTAGGTCGAAGCATGATAATTTGATTAATAGCAGGGATATCAATACCTTCATTCAGGATATCTACTGTGAAAATATAATCTAATCCAGTAGAACGGTCATTTTGGGCTAAGCGATTGATGGCATCTTGGCGAATAGCTTGGTTGTCTTTGCCACAAAGAGCAATAGTATTAAAACCTCGTTGATTAAATTTTGTGGATAAGGAAACAGCTTCTTCGATGTGACGACAAAAAACTAAAGCACGTAGTCTTTCACCACTAAAACCATAGAATTGAGATTTAGCGATAATATGGGAAACTCTTGTATCACAAGTTAAATCGTTAAAGGTAGTGTTTTCATCGATTTCTTGATTATTTATAGTGATATCAGTGATACCAAAATAATGAAATGGGCAAAGCATTTTAGTTTGCATGGCTTGTTGTAAACGTATTTCATAGGCGATGTTGTAATCAAAAAGTTGATAAATATTATAGCCGTCACTTCGTTCAGGTGTGGCACTCATACCTAAAAGAAATTGCATTTTAAAATGATTTAAGATTTTTAGATAACTGACACTACCAGCACGATGAGTTTCGTCAATAATGATGTAATCAAAATGTGTAGGTGCAAATTTTGCTAAAATATCTTCTTTACTCATCATATTTATTGTTGAAAAAAGATAATTAGCATGAAAATCTCGATGATTACCAGATAATATACCATAATTTTTGTCAGGCATAATTTTTTTGAAAGTACTTTGAGCTTGGTTTAAAATTTGTTCACGATGAACAAGAAATAGCATACGTTTAGGATTGAAATCTTTTACGGCAAAAGCACTGAGATAAGTTTTGCCTGTACCTGTAGCAGAAATTAATAGAGCTTTGTGTTGATTATTTTCTTGTAATTGTTTTAGAGAAAATAATGCTTCTTGTTGCATTTGATTTGGTTTTATTGTATTTGAGGAATAATTATTATTTAGTTCTTTGGTTAAATGCTGACGCATATGGTTTAATCTAAAATATTTTTCAGTATAATTTTTGAGCCATTGTTCATTTAAGGGTAAGGCTTGTTGCCACATTTGGTGAAATTGATTAAGTGTTTCTTGAATTAAGTTACCGTTATTTAGAGAAGAAAGTTTAAGACTCCATTCTTGGTTGGTCTTTAGGGCATTTTGGGTTAAATTATTGCTACCGATAATGCTAGTATAATGGTCTTGATGTTTAAAAATATAGCCTTTGATATGAAAGTTTTCTTTAGTATAAATACGGATTTGAATATTTTTGAATTGTTGTAGTTCTTTTAGTGCTTGTGGTTGATTAAAATATAGGTAGTCTGTGGTTAAAATATAACCGGAAATGTTTTTATCTTGTAGTTCGTGAAGATATTCTTTAAGGCAAATTAGACCACTTTGGGTAATAAAGGCAATGGCAAAGTAAAATTGATTGCAAGTTTGGAGTTCGTGAATTAAATCAACGAGTAGGTTTGATCCGGTTTGTTTATCATTATAAATAATTTGTGGCTGTAGATTCGTTGTAGAAGGTATGGTTTTGTCGATAAGAGCAGTGGAGATACTTTGAATTAATTCTTGTGTAGATATAGTTTGCATAAAAACCTCATAATTTTAAAAATAAAAGGCTAGGCTTAAAATCAAAAATGAGTACGGTGATTTAAAGCTTAGCCTGTAGTTTAGTTATTTAGATAATACATATGTTGCTAAAATAGTTTGTAATTGATAAATGTCTAAACTTTTATCAAATTTTTTACTAATAGGAGTAGCCATTCCTGAGATATAGATTTTTAATTCAGCATCTAAATCAAAATTACCAGCTGTTTCTATACTGAAATGTGTGATACTGCGGTAAGGAATGGAATGATATTCTGTTTTTTTGCCAGTAATGCCTTGTTTATCAACCATAATGAGTCGTTTATCTGTAAAGATAAATAAATCACGAAATAGTTTGTAGGCTTGTTGAATAGTTTCATCTGTGGCAAGTAGTTTGGCATAGTCTTGGCGGATATCCTCAAGATTAGTAGTTGAGGCATTGCCTAAAATATTATCGAAAAATCCCATAAAATATTACCTCCGTATATTTTAATATAAATAGTTTTATAATTAGCAGACTGTAAGATAAATTGTATAAAGTGCTGTAAATAGAAGCATGAAGAATACTATGAGATTGAATACTTTTTGTGAAATATAAGGAAAAACTTTGTTGCCAATCCATAAAGCAATAAAGCAAAATGGCAAGATATAAATGCTTTGTGAGATAGCAAAGTCAAAATTTTTACCTGCGACAAAAAAGGAAAATATACCAAAATAATTGATAATTGTAAAATAGGCAATACAAGTAGCACGTAAAGAGGCTTTATCACGTTTACTTGCTGTTAGATACAAAATAAGTGGTGGACCACTCATACTAGTAGAAGTATTTAAAATTCCCGATAAACAACCAACAATAGAAGTTTTGGTGGTTGTTTCTTGTACTTTTTGTGTGTAAAGTTTAGTCATGGCTAAGAATAATAAAATAATAGTGGCAATAAAGATTTTCAAGCCAATAACAGGAATAAATAAATAAATTAAAATGCCAATAGGGTGACCAATAATAGAGCCAATAAGTAATGGCTTTAGAAATTTCCAATCAATATTTTCTTTGATAAAAAAAACAAAAACTGTATCTAAGATTACAGATAAAACTTGTAAAATAACGACTACTTCTTTGGGGTCATAAACCATGATAAGAAGTGGTGTAGATACTATAGCAAAGCCAAAACCTGTCAAAGATTGAATGAGTGTGGAAAAAAAGGCGATAATAATAGCTAAAATAAGCGAGCTATCTAATAAAAAATCAAACATAATAATATTACCTTATATTTCTTTATAATATTTTGTGAAATAAACAATAAAAATAAATATAATATTATTCTTTATCTGTTAGTTCTAAATAAGGAATAGCGTTTAAATTACTATCAGCAAAATTGCCAGCAAATGCTTGATAATAACCACGGCAAGCAATCATAGCCGCGTTATCTGTACATAAAATTTTGCTTGGATAGTAGAATTTTAAACCATGTTCTTTACAAGCTGATTGAAGATGACCTTCAAGGGAACTATTAGCAGCTACACCACCAGCAAGTACAAGTTTATCCATATTTGTTTGACGAGCTGCTTCTACAGCTTTGTGTACAAGGATATTTACTACAGATTTTTGGAAAGAGGCTGCAACATCAGCCTTGTTGATTTCGATGTGTTTTAGTTTCATGCTATTTAAATAATTTAAAACAGCAGATTTTAAGCCACTGAAACTAAATTCATAATTACCTTTTTCATTTAATGCCATAGGGAAGTCAATAGCATCGGGGTTACCTTCTTTAGCTAATTTATCAATTTGTGGGCCACCTGGATAAGGAAGACCCATAACGCGAGCAACTTTATCAAAAGCTTCGCCGGCCGCGTCATCGCGAGTTTGTCCCATTAAAGAGAAATGATTATAGTCTTTTACATGAACTAAAGAAGTATGACCACCAGAAACAACAAGAGCCATAAATGGTGGTTTTAAATCCGGTGTAGATAAGAAATTGGCAAAAATATGACCTTCTAAGTGATTTACACCGACAAGTGGTTTATCTAAAGCAAAAGCCAAAGTTTTGGCAGCAGATACACCAACAAGTAAAGCACCAACAAGCCCAGGGCCATAAGCAACGGCGATACGGTCAATGTCTTGAAGTGTAACATTGGCTTTATGAAGTGCTTCATCGAGTACAGGCATGATATTTACAATATGTTTACGAGAAGCTATTTCAGGAACAACTCCACCGAATTTTTGATGAATAGGAATTTGAGTAGAAATAACATTAGCGAGAATTTCTCTACCACCACGCAAAATAGCGACAGAAGTTTCATCACAGCTTGATTCTATACCTAAAGTTAATGAATTATCTTGAGTATCCAAAGGATTTCCTCCTTATAAATATAATAATTAAATTAAACCTAAAGCTTGTTTAGCTAATTTGTCGGCTAATTCATTGCCAACGATACCAGTGTGTCCAGAGACTTTTTTGAAAGATACTAAATTTAAATGTGGTTTCATAAATTCAGCATAATTTTTAGTTAGTTGTTTGTTGGTTTTCCAATTACCGATAGCCCACTCAGACAAGCCGATATAATCATGACAAATGACAATTGGTTCGTCATTGGCTATTGCCCATTTAGTAGCTTCTATGGCACCTTGAATTTCGCCAGCAACATTATGAAGTTCACTAGCATCAGGACAAGTACTTTTTCCATTGAAGGTGTCAACTAATTTTCCATAATGATAAATAGCCATTCCCCAACTATAATTGCCATGAATATATGAGCCGTCTACATAAATATAATAACGGTCATCATTTTCTTCAGAAATATTATGTTGTGGTTGGTCATTTAGATAATTTTGAGCTTCTTCTTTTGAGAGAAAAGATTTAAATAATGCACCTTTAAAACCTTGGGTTTGTTTTTGACACTCTGCCCAAGTAGAAAATATCCCTGTTTGATAACCTTTTTTTACTGCATAAAATTTTTTCTTTGTAGCCATAATGCCTCCTTAATAAGTATGTTTATTATAGCATTTTTATAAGTTTTTATCTATTTAATTAGAAGTATTTAGTATAATATTAGTATAATAGAAAAATAAAATATTAGATTTAGTAATTGTTTAATATATAATTTTAGATACAAATTGTATTAAATAGAAAATAAAAGGTGATTTAGATGAATGAACCGAAAAAAACGCTAACAGAATATAAAGTGGCTATAAAAAAAGTTAAGATAAAATTAAAAACAGTAGATTTAACATGGAGGGATTTGCAAAAAGCAGAAAAGCGCGATTTTGTAAATGTAGAATTATATAAAGATGATGAACTATTTTATTATGATTGTTTATTAGATGAAGCATATAGTTCAACTAGCAGATTTTATCCTGATGTTAAATTGGTAAAAGCATTAAGAAAGTTATTTGCATATTAAATATAGTAATTTTATACAAATTAATATTTTTTATGAATTATTTTTTTGTGGGAAATAGACGTGTTTAAAGTGTAATTAGATTATTTTGTATGAGACTTAAAAAGGACTGTAGTGAAGGGAAATTATAGAATTATTATGAGGTATAATATATAATATAAATAGTAAAGGAAATGATAATATGAATGATTTCAATAGATTAAACGATTTATATTTCAAAAAACTTTTAGGAGATGATAAGAGAAAAAAATTAACACTTAGTTTTTTAAACGGAATATTGAATAAAAACGATAAAGATTATTTTACAGATATTGTTTTTTTTGATAAAGATAATGAGCCTTCGATTATTGATGGTAAATTATCTAAACTAGATATTAGGGCTAATCTAAATGACGGTACACAGGTAGATATTGAAGTACAAGTTTGTCCATTCAAGTTAATGGCTGAACGCTCCTTATATTATTGGTCAATTATGTATGCAGAACAATTAGAAAAAGGTGCTGAATACAAAAAGTTGAAAAGAGCGATAGCAATAAATTTATTAAATTTTGATTATCTAAAAGATGAACAAGATTGGCATAATATCTACAATTTGTTAAATAAAAAATCTCATAATCAACTAACAGACCATATTGAGATACACTTTTTAGAATTACCAAAATTTAAATTAAAAGACATGAGAAAAATAAAAGCATCTGAAGCATGGCTTGCTTATTTTTCAGGAAGATATACAAAAAAAGAAATGGAGGAAATAACGATGAATACTCCAGCAGTAAAAGAAGCTATAGAATTTGAAGATATTTTCTTACAAGATAAAATAGAACGCAGAGCATATGAACAAAGAGAAAAAGCAATAAGAGATTATTATTCTTATATAAATGCTTATAAAGAAGAAGGATTGCAAGAAGGTCTTCAAGAGGGTATTCAAGAAGGAATAAAAAAAGGAATTAAAAAAGTTGCTATTAATTTATTAAAAGCTAACATGTCTATTGACTTTATATCTCAAAATACTGGATTGAATGAACAAGAAATATTACATCTACAACAATTAATAAAGAAAGAATGTAATAGTTATAAATGATTTTATATAAAGAAATGGAGAAAATAACGATGAATACTCCAGCAGTAAAAGAAGCTATAGAATTTGAAGATATTTTCTTACAAGATAAAATAGAACGCAGAGCATATGAACAAAGAGAAAAAGCAATAAGAGATTATTATTCTTATATAAATGCTTATAAAGAAGAAGGATTAGAAGAAGGAATAAAACAAGGTATGCAACAAGGTAAAATAGAAAATGCTATTAATTTTTTAAGATTAGGTGTAGATATTAAAACTGTTGCTAAAGGTACTGGTTTAGATATAGAAAAAGTAAAAGAACTTCAAAACTCTCTATAAAATAAGATAAAATAAAGGTGCTTGCTTATTGCAAGTGCTTTTATTTTTTTATAAGCATTTTAAATGAAAGCTCATATAAGCTTTATATAGAGGTTTTTATTTTTCAATAGTCAACACAAAAATGTTATATATTATTTATTTTTATAGTGAATTATAATTTTTAGAGAACAATTTAGAAGTGATAAGGTATAAAAAATATTTTAAAAGGATAAATTATCGTTTATTTATATTTAGAGGAAAAGAATAAGTGTTGAAGTCCATTTTATAAAATGATATAATTATATTATTGTGGATATAGCCACCAGTATATATGAACTGGTGGCTATTGTTATCTTAGTTGTTTAATGATTGGATTTTATTTATATAGTTATGAGAAAGGATGTATCATTTGTTGGGAAATAAACAGTTATTATATAAAATTTTACCGTATGGTTGTCAAATGAATTTTTCTGATGGGGAACGTTTTGCGGGACAGTTGGAACGTATGGGTTATAAACCGGCAGAAACATTAGAAGATGCGGATATTATTATTTTGAATACTTGTTGTGTACGTGAAAGTGCGGAAAAGAAAATTTATGGTAAAATTGGTGAAATAAAACATTTAAAAGTGCAAAATCCTAATTTGGTGCTAGGAATTACTGGGTGCATGGCACAAAAAGAGGGCGATAAGATTTTCAAAAAAGCGCCTCATGTAGATTTTGTTTTGGGTACAAATAAAATGTATGATTTGCCAGCTGTATTAGAAGAAATATATGCTTCTCGTGGTCATGTAGTAAGCCTTGCTGGTGATTATGATATGCCACCAAATGTTGAGCCTGCTGAAAATGATTCATTGTTTGCTTTTGTACCAATTATGTATGGTTGTAATAATTTCTGCACATATTGTATTGTTCCATATGTTCGCGGTCGTGAACGTAGTCGTGCACCAGAAGAAATTGTAGAAGAAATTACTAAAATGGCAAAACAGGGTGTAAAGGAAGTTACATTACTTGGACAAAATGTTAATTCCTACGGAAAAGATAGAGATGACGCAGATTTTGCAGATTTGTTAGCTATGGTAGATAAAATTGAAGGTATTGAAAGAGTTCGTTATATGACTTCTCACCCTCGTGATTTAACAGATAAAGTAATTGCTACTATAAAAAATAGTAAACATATTTGTGAACATTTCCATTTACCTGTGCAATATGGTACAGATAAAATGTTAAAAGCGATGAATCGTGGGTATACAACAGCTTATTATCGTGAGCTTGTGGCAAAAATTCGTCAACAATTCCCAGAGGCTAGTTTCACTACAGATTTAATTGTAGGCTTCCCTGGTGAAACAGATGAAGATTTTGCTCAAATGTTAGAGTTCTTAAAAGAAATTCGTTATGATGCGGCGTATACATTCTTGTATTCAAAACGTTCGGGAACTCCTGCAGCTACTATGGAAAATCAAGTACCACAAGATTTGAAAAAAGAACGTTTGCATAAATTAATGGACGCTCAAAATGAAATTAGTTTAGAAATTAATGAAAAATTATTAGGAAAAACAGTGGAAGTTATGGTGGAAGGCCCAAGTAAAACAGATGAAAATGTCTACACTGGGCATACACGTACAAATAAAATCGTATTATGGGAACATAAAGATGAAAAAATTGGTGATTTGGTACAAGTGAGAATAACTCACCCACAAACTTGGGTTTTAAAAGGCGAATTGGAGGCTTAAAACATTGCAATTAACACCTATGATGCGACAATATCAAGATGTAAAAAATGCACATCCTGATCAAATATTATTCTTTCGTCTAGGTGATTTTTATGAAATGTTTTTTGATGATGCACTACTTGCTTCTAAGGAACTAGAAATCACTTTGACAAAAAGAAGTACAGCAGGTGATGGTATTCCTATGTGTGGAGTACCGTATCATTCTGCTGAATCATATATTAATAAATTAGTAAATAAAGGTTATAAGGTAGCGATTTGTGAACAAATTGGTGACCCTAAGGCAAAAGGATTAACCAAAAGAGAAGTTATAAAGATAATTACTCCTGGTACGGTAATGAATGAGTCAGCATTGACTAGTAGTAAAAATAATTATATTACTTTAGTATATGAGGAAGATAATGTAATTTATTTAGCTGGTGCGGATATATCTACAGGGGAATGTTTTTATGGTATATATGATGGTGTAGACCGTTGTCAATTATTGTTAGATGAATTATATCGTTTAATGATGCCAGAATTATTATTAATAAAGCCTTTTGTTTATGAAAAACAGTTAAAAAACTTTTTGAATTTGCGATTAAATAATTGCTTGGTAAATGAAATTGCAATATCAGATATTTGTCCGAATATAGAAGATTTAATGATACAGCATTTTGATGTGCATAATCGACCTGATAATAAAATTGCTCATAAAGCAATTGCTACACTTTTGATGTATTTACATGAAACAGTAAAGACGGATTTGACACATTTAAATAAATTAACATATTTAGATAGTTCAAAGGCTTTATTTATAGATACGTATACATTGCGTAATTTAGAGATTACACGTAATTTACGTGATGGTGGGAAAAAAGATACATTGTATGATGTATTGGATTTTACACGTACAGCAATGGGTAGTCGTTTGTTACGAAAATGGTTAGAATATCCTTTATTGAGTGCAAAAAAGATAAATTTACGTTTAGATGCGGTTGAGGATTTGGTGCAAAATTTTGCGGTGCGTAATAGTTTACGTGAACAAATGAAAGAGATTTATGATTTTGAGCGTTTACTTACACGTATGGAAGTGGGTACGGCTAATGCTCGAGATATGAATGCTTTAAAAAGTTCACTTCGTGTTTTGCCATTAATTAAACAAGATTTAGTCAAAGTAAGTGCAGATTTATTGCAAAAAATAAATAAACAAATTTTAGTTTATGATGATTTGGTAAATTTAATTGATAAAGCGATTGTAGAAGAACCAAGTTTTTCTATTCGTGAGGGTGGATTTATCAAAGATGGCTATAATGCTGAATTAGATGAATATCGTAATATTGCTAAAAATAGTAAGCGTATGTTACAGCAAATGGAAGAAGACGAAAAGACTAAAACAGGTATAAAATCATTAAAGATTGGTTATAATAAAGTTTTTGGTTATTATATTGAAGTTCGTCATAGTTCTACGGAAATGGTGCCAGAATATTATATCCGTAAACAAACTTTAGCTAATGCAGAACGTTATATTACACCAGCATTGAAAGAGTTTGAAACTAAAATTTTGGGTGCTCAAGAAAAAATTGTACAGCTTGAATATAATTTATTTAGTGAATTAAGAGAAGTTTTGAAAACAAAAATAAGCTCTATACAAACTACAGCACATGAAATTGCAATATTAGATGTACTGGTAAGTCTTGCGCAAGCGGGTGATGAATATAATTATATTCGTCCAAAACTTGATAATTTAGGTGTTATTGAGATTAAAGATGGTAGACATCCTTTGGTGGAACGTATTTTAAAACGTGATTTATTTGTGCCGAATGATACACATTTGGATAATGCTCAAAATGAAATTATGATTATAACAGGGCCGAATATGGCGGGTAAATCCACGTATATGCGTCAATCAGCATTGTTGACCTTAATGACGCAGGTGGGCTCTTTTATTCCTGCACGTGAGGCGAAAATTTCTCCTGTGGATAAAATTTTTACACGTATAGGTGCTAGTGATGATTTAGTTAGTGGTCAAAGTACTTTTATGGTAGAAATGAATGAAGTGGCACATATTTTAAAATATGCTACGAATAAAAGTTTGGTTATTCTCGATGAAATAGGTCGTGGTACTAGTACGTATGATGGTATGAGTATTGCTCGTGCAGTTATTGAACATATTCGTGATAATATTGGAGCTAAAACTTTATTTGCAACACATTATCATGAATTGACAGATTTGGAAGATGATATTCACGTAAAAAATTATTGTATTGCTGTGAAAGAAAAAGGTGATGATGTTACTTTTTTACGTCGTATTATTCCGGGAAGTGCGGATAAATCATATGGTATTCATGTAGCTAAATTGGCTGGTTTACCGAATAACGTTATTAATAGAGCTGAGGCAATTTTAGTTGATTTGGAAAAAAAACCGATTGATTCTATTGAACCTAGAAAAACACAAGAAGACAGTAATACTATAGGGAAAAATCAGCCAAAAGAAGATAATTCGATAAATAAAGTTGATTTGGTGAAAGCTAGTGAAAAATTAAAAGCTGAGGTTACTGCTGAAGATATAAATTATCAAAATGATAAATATAAAAATCATAAAAAGCATGAAGAAAAAGAACATATGCAATTTATGCAAGTAGCTGAAATGCCTACTTTATTTGGGGTAAGTATTAGTAATCAATTAAAGGAATTAGATTTGATGAGTATGACTCCGCTTGATGCAATGAATAAGTTATATGAATTGCAACAGCAGGCAAAACAAGAGGAGTGATAAAATGGCTGTTATTCATATTTTAGATGATATCACTGTAGATAAAATAGCGGCAGGAGAGGTTGTGGAGAGACCTGCTTCTGTGATTAAAGAATTGGTAGAAAATGCGATAGATGCTCATGCTAATAAAATTGAGGTAGAAATTTTAGCTGGTGGAACATCGTTTATGCGTGTTAGTGATAATGGTGATGGTATGGATAACCAAAATGCTAGATTGGCTATTTTGCGTCATGCTACAAGTAAAATTCAACAAGTTGATGATTTGATGAAAATTGATACATTGGGATTCCGTGGAGAGGCTTTGCCTTCAATTGCGGCAGTATCAAGATTTAATTTATTAACACGTAGGAAAAATGATGATTTGGGTACTACGGTGAGTTTGATTGGTGGAAAGATTGAAGAGATTGAAGACGCGGGCTGTAATATTGGGACAACGATAAAAGTAGAAGATTTGTTTTTTAATGTACCAGCTCGTAAAAAGTTTTTAAAAACGACAACAACTGAGGCTAATAAAATAAATGATTTTATTATAAAATTAGCTTTTTCTAAGCCAGATATTGCTTTTAAATTAATTAATAATAATAAAATATCGATTACTACGCCAGGTAATGGTTCTCTTTATGATGCTATTGAATGTGTTTATGGGACTAAAGTTAGTGAAGAATTATTGCCGGTAGAGTTTGCAGATAATGATATAAAAGTTACAGGCTTTATTTCAAAACCTGCTGTGATTCGTAGTTCACGTAATTGGCAAACTTTTATTATTAATGGTCGTGTGATAAATAGTAGGGTTATTGCTAAGGCAATAGACAATGCCTATCATTCATTATTGCCAAAATCAGGATACCCTTTAGTGGTATTAAATATTGAAATTAATAAAAAAACAATAGATATCAATGTTCACCCACAAAAAGCAGAAATAAAATTTGAAGATGAATCATGTTTATTTAAAACTATTTACCATGCTATAGAGACTGCAATAAAGCCTAATAATCAAGCATTGAGTGATTTTGCAGCACCGATTGAACCGTTAAATTTACCTAAAGTTAATACTGGTTTAAATGTAGAACAAATGCCTATGGATTTTGAGGATAATAATGCTACTATTAAGGATAATTTGGCGTCTAAAAAAGTAACAAATAATTTTAATAATCAAGGTGAATCTTTTATTAATACTACGAAAAATGAAGATAGTTTAAAAGCTTTTCGTCTAGCTCAAGAAAGATTACATTCGTCATCAAATATAAATTTCGTAGATAAAGTGCAAGAACAAGCAGTAAATAACGAGTACCAAGTTCCTGATAAAAGTAATAATGAACAAAATGTAAATGCTATTTGTACGGAAAATAAAGAAGACTTAAATACAATAAAAGAAGCTATAAATCTAGTACCTATTGGCCAAATAGATGCGTGTTTTATTGTGGCTCAAGGGCCTAATGGTGGTATGTATATAATTGACCAACATGCGGCACATGAGAGAATTTTATATGATAAATTTGCAAAACAAACAGAGAAAATAGCAGTACAACCATTATTAGTGCATTTATTATTAGATGTAAGTGCTCAAGAAATTGCAATCATTGAAGAAAATCAAGTTATTCTAGGTGAGCTTGGTTTCAATGTAGAGCTTGCAGGGCCAAATCAAGTACGAATAAAGGAAGTTCCAGCAGATATAAAAGCACAAGATGGTGAAGGGATTTTTCGAGAAATTTTAATTTCTTTATTGGAATTAAATACACCAACTACGCAACAAATAAGACATTCGTGTTTAGCAATGACGGCTTGTAAAGCAGCGATAAAAGCTGGCGATATATTAAATATTACGCAAATGAAAATAATATTAGATGAACTTTCAAAGACAACTTTACCGTATACTTGTCCACATGGTAGACCCACAATTATAAAGTTTAGTACGTATGATTTGGATAAAATGTTTAAAAGAGTATAAATTTGTTAGTAATATATATTTGTTAAATAATATTCATTATAGATTTTATAGTTAATTTGATTAAATTTTTTGTTTGTAAGATAGCTACTTGCTAATTCTTTTAAAAACAGATAAAATATTATATATTACATCGCAAAGGAGAGATAAGCATGAAACATATTAAAACTGTTAACAAACCTTACCTTCAAGCTACTATTAAAACTGGTGGCTGTGGCGAATGCCAAGCTTCTTGTCAGTCTGCTTGCAAAACTTCTTGCACAGTTGGTAACCAGGTTTGCGAAAAACACTAATATTTCTTGGATAGGGGCTGTGTTTACAGTCCCTTTCTTAGTACTGGATATGAACTAATTAATTGAATTATTTAGTTTTTGGAAATAAATATAAATAAATTTCTTATTAGAGGTGTAAAGTTTAAGTAATGGCTAGTAATAAAATACACAAATTTTATCAAAATGGCATGTATATACTATTAGATGTGAATAGTTCTACTGTACATTTAATTGATGAAACTGTTTATGATGTAATGGATTATTTTGATGGTACAAATGATGATGAAGTTGTCGCAAAATTATCTACAAAATATGCAGAAACTGATTTACGTGAAATTCTTGAAGAACTTCATGAACTTATGAAACGTGGAGAATTATTTGCTCCTGATATTGAAGAACCACCTTATTTTGGCGAAACTGGTCTTGTAAAATCTATGTGTTTACTTGTAGCCGAAGATTGTAATTTACGTTGTAAATATTGTTTTGCTGGTACAGGTGATATGGGTCATGACCGTCGTTTAATGACTAAAGAAGTTGGTAAAGCGGCAGTTGATTATATTATTGAACATAGTGGCAAACGTAAACATTGTGAATTAGATTTCTTTGGTGGCGAACCACTTGTAAATATGCCAGTTGTAAAATATGTTACTGAATATGTACGTCAAAAAGAAAAAGAAACTGGTAAAATCTTTAAATTAACACTTACTACTAATGGTGTATTATTAAATGACGCTAATATAAAATGGTTAAATGATAATAATATTAGCTTAGTATTAAGTTTAGATGGTAGAAAAGAAGTACATGATTATATGCGTCCAGATGTTGGCGGTAATGGTACTTATGATAAAGTAGTGAATAACTTTAAAAAATTAGTAAAATCTCGTAATGGTGAAAATTATTATTTACGTGGAACATTTACTAATCGTAATATGGATTTTTCTAAAGACGTACTTAGTATGGCAGATGAAGGCTTTGATATTTTATCAGTAGAACCTGTTGTATTAAAAGATTCTCCATATGGATTTACTGAAGAAGATTTACCAACTATTTTTGCTGAATACGATAAACTTACAGAAATTTATTTAAAACGTAAAAAAGAAGGTAAAGGTTTCTTCTTCTTCCATTTTAACATTGACTTAGAACATGGCCCATGCGTTGCTAAACGTTTAAGTGGTTGCGGTGCAGGTCATGAATATTTTGCTGTAGCTGCTGATGGTAATATGTATCCTTGTCATCAGTTCGCTGGTCGTGAAAACTATATGCTTGGTAATGTATTTGAAGGTGTAAAAAATACAGAATTACCAAAAGAATTTAGAAGAACTCATGTACTTAGTAAAGAAAAATGCCGTGATTGTTGGGCAAAATTCTTCTGTAGTGGCGGTTGTCATGCTAATGCTGATTTATTCCATGGTAATATTCATGAACCATATGAACTTGGCTGTAAATTACAGAAAAAACGTGCAGAATGTGCAATTATTGTAAAAACTGCTGAAAAATTTGGTTTATAATAAAAAAATTGAGAAATAAGATGATTTTTATGATAGAATTATATTATAGAAATCATCTTATTTTTTATTTTATAGTAATTTAGTAAGATATATATAATAAAAAGCAATTTAAATATATATTATTAATGATTTCATAAATATAATATTAAAAAAAGTGTCGTAAATATTGACAATGCGACTGAATATATTGTATTATAATCCTAGTGAAAAACTTAGGCATATAATAATAATTTATATTACTATATTGCTGAAAAAGTGTTCATTGCTATAAACTAAAATGTGCATTTTACATATTTTAGTTAAATATTAATCCAGGTTTCTGGAGAAATTTTTTTTTACTTTTTAGGGGGTATTTTTAAAATGGCAGTTAAAGTTGCTATTAATGGTTTCGGCCGTATTGGTCGTCTCGCTTTCAGACAAATGTTCGATGCAGAAGGTTATGAAGTTGTTGCAATCAACGACTTAACAAGCCCAAAAATGCTTGCTCACCTTCTTAAATACGATTCTACTCAGGGTAGATACAAATATGCTGATAGCGTTGTAGCTGGTGAATCTTCCATTACTGTAAACGGTAAAGAAATCACTATTTATGCTAAACCAAATCCTGAAGAATTACCTTGGGGTGAACTTGATGTAGACGTTGTTTTGGAATGCACAGGTTTCTTCGCTTCTAAAGAAAAAGCTAGTGCTCATATCAAAGCTGGTGCTAAAAAAGTTGTTATTTCTGCTCCTGCTGGTAAAGATCTTCCAACAATCGTATTCAACGTAAACCATGAAACTTTAAAAGCTAGCGATACAGTTATTTCCGCTGCTTCTTGCACAACTAACTGCTTAGCTCCAATGGCTGACGCTCTTAACAAACTTGCTCCTATTCAGAGTGGTATCATGACTACTGTTCACGCTTACACTGGTGACCAGATGACTCTTGATGGCCCACAACGTAAAGGTGACTTAAGACGTTCCCGTGCTGCAGCTATTAATATCGTTCCTAACTCTACTGGTGCTGCTAAAGCTATCGGTCTTGTTATTCCTGAATTAAACGGTAAATTAATCGGTTCTGCACAGCGCGTTCCTACCCCTACTGGTTCTACTACTATTTTAGTAGCAGTTGTAAAAGGCCAAGTAACTGTTGAAGAAATCAATGCTGCAATGAAAGCTGCTGCAACTGAATCCTTCGGTTACACTGAAGAACAATTAGTATCCAGCGACGTTGTTGGTATGAGATTCGGTTCTTTATTCGATGCAACTCAGACTATGGTTGCTCCTATGGAAGACGGCAATACTCAAGTACAAGTTGTTTCTTGGTATGACAATGAAAACAGCTACACTAGCCAAATGGTTCGTACAATTAAATACTTCGCTGAACTTAAGTAATTTGATTTGTGCAGCCTTTTATGGACCGGTCTTAAAAAGGCCGGTCCTATTTTGAATTTACGGAGGGTTTTTATTAAATGAATAAGAAATCTATCAGAGACATTAATGTAAATGGTAAAAAAGTTTTTATTCGTGTGGACTTTAACGTACCAATGGATGAAAATCAGAACATCACTAACGACAAACGTATTCGTGCTACACTTCCTACTTTAAATTATCTTTTAGATAATAATGCAGCTATTATTTTAGCTTGCCACGTAGGTCGTCCAAAAGGACAGAGAGTACCTGAATTATCTGTAAAACCTATCGTTAAAAGATTATCTGAACTTTTAGGTAGAGAAGTAAAATATGCTGAAGATTGCGTTGGTGAAGTTGCAACTAAAGCTGCTGCTGATTTAAAACCAGGCGAAGTATTACTTCTTGAAAACCTCCGTTATCACAACGAAGAAACTAAAAATGATCCTGAATTTGCAAAACAACTTGCTTCTTTAGCTGATGTTGCTGTTGATGATGCTTTTGGTGTATCTCACAGAGCTCATGCTTCTAATGCTGGTGTTGCTCAGTATGTTGAAGTTGTTGGCGGTTTCTTAATTGAAAAAGAAATTCAGTTCATTGGTAAAGCATTATCCAATCCAGAACGTCCTTTCGTTGCTATCATTGGTGGTGCTAAAGTTTCCGACAAAATCGGTGTTATTTCTAACTTATTAGAAAAAGCTGACGCTGTAGTAATCGGCGGTGGTATGGCAAATACTTTCCTTGCTGCTCAAGGTAAAGGCATTGGTTCTTCTTTATTTGAAGAAGAAAAATTACCACTTGCTAAAGAATTACTTGCTAAAGCTGAAGCAAAAGGTGTTAAAGTATTCCTTCCTGCTGAAGTTGTTGTTGCTGACAAATTCGCAGCTGATGCAGACCACAAAACTGTAACAGTTGATGAAGTTCCAGCTGACTGGATGATTCTTGATAACAAATTCAGCAAAGAATGCGAAGAAGCATTAGAAAATGCTAAAACAATCGTATGGAATGGACCTATGGGTGTATTCGAATTTGACGCATTTGCTCATGGTACAGAAGATATCGCTCATGCTGTTGCTGAATCTAAAGGTATCAGCATTGTTGGTGGCGGTGACTCTATCGCAGCTCTTAAGAAAACTGGTCTTTCCGATAAAATTACTCATATCTCCACTGGTGGCGGTGCAACTTTAGAATTCCTCGAAGGTAAACCAATGCCTGGTATTGCAGCTATTGCTGACAAATAATAAAATTAAACATAAGAATAAAGAGGTTGATTTAATAATGCGTAAACCAATTATTGCTGGTAACTGGAAAATGAACAACACTGTTGCTGCAGGTACTACTTTAGTAAAAGAACTTGCTCCACTTGTAAAAGATAACAATGCTGTAGATATCGTTGTATGCCCAACTTTCACAGCTCTTGCTGCTGTTTGTGAAGCTGCAAAAGGTACTAATATTCATGTTGGTGCACAAAACGTTCATTGGGAAAAAAGCGGTGCTTTCACTGGCGAAATTTCCGCTGAAATGCTCGTTGAACTTGGCGTTGAATATGTTGTAATTGGTCACTCCGAACGTCGTGAAATGTTTGGTGAAACTGATGAATATGTAAATAAACGTGCTAAAGCTGCATTAGCTGCTGGTATTACTCCTATTATCTGCTGTGGTGAAACTTTAGAAACTCGTGAAGCTGGTACAACTAATGATTTCGTTAGCGGTCAAATTAAAGCTGCTCTTGCTGGTTTAACTGCTGCTGAAGTTGCTAGCCTTGTTATTGCTTATGAACCAATCTGGGCTATTGGTACTGGTAAAACTGCTACATTTGAACAAGCTGAAGAAGTTTGCGCTTGCATTCGTGAAACAGTAAAAGCTATGTTTGATGAAGCTACTAGCGATGCTGTTCGTATTCAATATGGCGGAAGCGTAAAACCTGCTACTATTGATGGTTTAATGCAAAAACCAAACGTTGACGGTGCTCTTGTTGGCGGTGCTTCTTTAAAAGCTGCTGATTTCAGCCAGATTGTTAACTTCAAATAATTTTATCTTAAAGTAATTTTAGGAAAACCGTGTGGCACATGGGGTTTGCCTGTAGTACAGGAAGCACACATTTAGTTTTAAATGTGTGCTATGCTACTAAAATTTTATTAATGAGGTAGTAAATAATGTCAAAACTTAACGCTCCTGTAGCCTTAATCATCATGGATGGTTGGGGAGTTGGCGATGCTAAAAGCACAACAAATGCTGTTAATGTAGGCAAAACTCCTATTATCGATGGATTAACTGCTAAATATCCTCATGCTAAATTAGCTTGTTCTGGTGAAGCTGTAGGGCTTCCTGATGGACAAATGGGAAATTCTGAAGTTGGTCACACAAATATCGGTGCTGGTCGTATTGTATATCAAGAATTAACTCGTATCACTAAAGCTATTCGTGAAGGTGCTTTCTTTAAAAATCCTGTATTTTTAGATATTATTAATACTGTGAAAAAGAACAATGGTGCTCTTCATTTGATGGGATTACTATCTGATGGTGGAGTACATAGTCATAATAGTCATCTATATGCACTTTTACAGCTTGCAAAACAAGAAGGTGTTGAAAACGTTTTCGTGCATGCTTTCCTTGATGGACGTGATGTACCACCATCTAGTGCAGCTGAATATTTGGAAGAACTTGAAGCAAAATTAACAGAAATCGGCGTTGGTAAAATTGCTACTATTTCTGGACGTTATTATGCTATGGATCGTGACAAACGTTGGGATCGTGTACAAAAAGCATATGAAGCTATTGCTTTAGGTAAAGGTGTAAAACAAGCATCTAGTGCAATTGCAATTAAAAATTCTTATGAAGAAGATACTACTGATGAATTTGTTGTTCCAGTTGTTGTTGGTGACTATACTGGTATGACAAGTAATGATGGTGCAATTTTCTTCAACTTCCGTCCAGATAGAGCACGTGAACTTACTCATGCTTTTGTAGATACTACTTTTGACGGATTTGGTCGCAATGAAGATTTAAAAGTTCCATTTGCAACTATGACTCAATACGAAAAAGGTATGAATGTAGAAATTGCTTATAAACCTGAAGCTTTAACAAACACTTTAGGCGAATATGTAAGCAAACTAGGTTATACTCAACTTCGTATTGCAGAAACTGAAAAATATGCTCATGTAACTTTCTTCTTTAATGGTGGCGTAGAACAGCCTTATGAAGGTGAAGATCGTATTTTAGTACCTTCACCAAAAGTTGCTACTTATGATTTACAACCTGAAATGAGTGCTAATGAAGTTACTGATAAAGTGGTAGAAGCTATTTTAGCTAAAAAATATGATTTCATTATTTTAAATTATGCTAATGGTGATATGGTTGGTCATACAGGTGTTATGGAAGCAGCTGTAAAAGCTGTAGAAACTGTTGATACTTGTGTTGGTCGATTTGTAGATGCAATTAAACAAGTTGGTGGTAGCGTATGTATTACTGCTGACCATGGTAATGCTGAAAAAATGTTAGATGAAGATACAAAAGAAGCATTTACTGCTCATACTACAAATCCAGTACCATTCATTGTTGTTTCAGATACTGTAAAAGAAGTAAAAGACGGTGCTTTATGTGATATTGCTCCAACATTACTAAAACTTGCAGGTCTTGAAGTTCCAGCAGAAATGTCTGGAAAAGCTTTGATTGATTAATACTAATAGGATTATATTATTGAATTGTGAGAATTAATTATTATTTTAAGTTTTGATTTCATAAACTTGAATAATAGTATAATATAATGCTATAATGTATATCGTGTATAAAATGTATAT
This sequence comes from uncultured Megamonas sp., assembly GCA_963558795.1. Taxonomy (GTDB): domain Bacteria; phylum Bacillota; class Negativicutes; order Selenomonadales; family Selenomonadaceae; genus Megamonas. Next base: position 21,139 of record CAUWIH010000003.1, read on the forward strand.
ATTAAGGAGAGGAAACAAAGATGATCTATTCACAAGAAGTGTCTAACATGACATGTGTGGCAAAAGGCATTGAAAAACATGGCCCAGCTCCAATTCCTGAAGAAGGTAAATGGGTACAGGCTAAAGAAATTAAAGATATCAGCGGTTTAACTCATGGTGTTGGCTGGTGTGCTCCTCAACAAGGTGCATGTAAATTAACTCTTAATGTTAAAGATGGTATTATCCAAGAAGCATTAGTAGAAACTATTGGTTGCTCCGGTATGACTCATTCCGCAGCTATGGCTTCTGAAATTCTTCCTGGCAAAACTATTCTTGAAGCATTAAACACTGACCTTGTTTGTGATGCTATTAATACTGCTATGAGAGAATTATTCCTCCAGATTGTATACGGTAGAACTCAGACTGCATTCTCCGAAGGTGGTCTTCCTATCGGTGCTGGCCTTGAAGACCTTGGTAAAGGTTTAAGAAGTCAGGTTGGTACTATGTATGGTACTCTTGAAAAAGGTTCTCGTTATCTTGAACTTGCTGAAGGTTATGTAACAAGAATTGCTCTTGACAAAGAAGATCGTATTATCGGTTATGAATTCGTTCACCTCGGCAAAATGATGGAAATGATTACTAAAAAAGGTATTCCTGCACAGGAAGCTTTAGAAAAAGCAAAAGGCAACTATGGTCGCTTTACTGAAGCTGCAAGATACGTAGATCCTCGTAAAGAATAATACAAGAAAATAGGAAGGAATGAAATTAAATGGCATTGTTTGAAAGTTACGAACGTCGTATTGACAAAATTAACAAAGCTTTAGACAGCTATGGCATCTCCTCTTTAGAAGAAGCTAAAAAAATCTGTGATGATAAAGGCATAGATGTAGCTGCTATCGTTAAAGGCATTCAGCCAATTTGTTTTGAAAATGCTTGCTGGGCTTACACTGTAGGTGCAGCTATGGCTATTAAAAAAGGCACTACAAAAGCTGTAGAAGCTGCTAAAATTATTGGTGAAGGTTTACAGTCTTTCTGTATCCCTGGTTCTGTTGCTGAAAACAGAAAAGTTGGTTTAGGTCATGGTAACCTTGCATCCATGCTTTTAAGTGAAGATGCAAAATGTTTTGCTTTCCTTGCAGGTCATGAATCTTTTGCTGCTGCAGAAGGTGCAATTGGTATTGCTAGAACTGCAAACAAAGTAAGAACTACTCCTTTAAAAGTTATCTTAAATGGTCTTGGTAAAGATGCTGCTCAAATCATTTCCCGTATCAATGGTTTCACTTATGTACAGACTCAATATGATTATGCTACAGGTGAAGTAAACGTGGTAAATGAAACATCTTATTCTGAAGGCGAACGCGCTGCAATCAAATGCTATGGCGCTGACAGCGTTCAAGAAGGTGTTGCTATCATGCACAAAGAAGATGTTGACATCTCTATCACTGGTAACTCTACAAACCCTACTCGTTTCCAACATCCAGTAGCTGGTTGCTACAAAAAAGAATGTATCGAAAAGGGTAAAAAATATTTCTCTGTTGCTTCTGGCGGTGGTACTGGTAGAACATTACATCCAGATAACATGGCAGCAGGTCCTGCTTCTTATGGTATGACAGATACTATGGGTCGTATGCACTCTGATGCTCAGTTTGCTGGTTCTTCTTCAGTTCCTGCTCACGTTGAAATGATGGGTCTTATTGGTATGGGTAATAACCCTATGGTAGGCGCTAGCGTAGCTGTAGCTGTTGCTATTCAAGAAGCAATGAGTAAATAATAATAATTTATTTTATTAAATTTTAATTAGGTGGGGATTTTTAAAATGTTAAAGAAAACAAAAATCGTTTGCACAATGGGTCCTAACTACGACAAAGGTACTGAACTTCTCGAAAACGTTATTGAAAACGGCATGAATGTTGCTCGTTTCAACTTCTCTCATGGTGACTATGCTGAACATGAAGAACGTATCAACAAAGTTAAAGAAGTTTCCAAAAAAATGGGTAAAACTGTATCTTTAATGCTTGATACAAAAGGTCCTGAAATGCGTCTTGGCGATTTTGCTGAAGGTAAAGTATACCTTAAAAAAGGTAATAAATTCACTTTAACTAATGATGACGTTCCAGGTGACGAAACTCACGTTTCCATCAACCATAAAAAACTTTACACAGAAGTAAAACCTGGTAATATTTTATTACTTTCCGATGGTCTCGTTGGTCTTCATGTTGACGAAATCGTAGGCAAAGATATCGTTTGCACAATCTTAAACGATGGCCCTATGAGCACTCGTAAACGTGCTGCCGCTCCTGGTGTATCTCTTGGTCTTCCAGCTATTTCTGAACAAGATAGAAACGATATCATTTTCGGTATCGAACATGACATGGATTTCGTAGCTGCTTCCTTCATTCAACGTGCTGAAGACGTAGAAGCTATCCGTGCTCTTATTAAAGAACATGGCGGTCATATGGAAATTATTTCCAAAATCGAATGCGTAGAAGCTGTTAAAAATATTGATGCTATCATTGCTGCTTCCGATGCTATCATGGTTGCTCGTGGTGACCTTGGTGTTGAAATGCCAGCTGAAGAAGTTCCACTTATCCAGAAAGATATCATCAAAAAATGTAACAAACTTGGTAAACCAGTAATCGTTGCTACTCAGATGCTTGAAACTATGACTTCTAACCCACGTCCAACTCGTGCAGAAGCTTCTGACGTTGCTAACGCTATCTTTGATGGTGCTGACGCTATCATGCTTTCTGGTGAATCCGCAAACGGTGATTATCCATTAGAAGCTGTTTCTACAATGAACATCATTGCTAAACGTGTTGAAAAAGCTCTTGAATATAAAGAAATCTTTGTATCCAAAGGATTTACTCATCACAACGTAACTACTACTGACGTTATCGCTCATGCTACTGTACAGATGGCTTATGAACTTAGCGCTCAAGCTATCATTACACCAACTGAAAGTGGTTACACTTCTAAAGTAGTTTCCAAATATCGTCCAAAAGCTTCCATCATTGCTTACACTCCAAACGAACGTGTTGCTCGTCATTTAAATCTTCGTTGGGGCGTTGTTCCTGTTGAAGGTAAAGCATGGGATGATGTTGATGAAATGATCGCAACAGCTACAGCTGCAGCTGTTCGTCAGGGCATTGTAAAACAGGGTGACAAAACTATCATCACTTCTGGTATGAAATTCGGTGAAGGTAACACAAGCACAATCCGCGTTCATACTATCTAATTCAATAGTTTAGTTAATAATATTAATTAGATATATAAAAGCCTTAGAGATTTATTCTCTAAGGCTTTTTTGTTTTGTATTTTGTCTGATTTTATTGATTACCATTTAATTCAAAGATAATATCACGAAGTTGAGCAGCTTTTTCAAATTCTAAGTTGCGAGAGGCTTCTTGCATTTCTTTAGTAAGGGAAAGTATTAATTTTTTCTTTTCTTTGGCTGTTAATTTAGTTTTTTTCTTAGTAGTTTCTACGTTATATTCAGCTTTATTTTCAGAAACCATAGTGGTTTCAATAAGATTTTTTATTTTCTTTTGGATAGTTTTAGGAATAATATGATGTTCTTGATTATATTTAGCTTGGATTTCTCGACGACGCATAGTTTCGTCAATGGCTTTTTGCATAGAGTCGGTGATACGGTCAGCATACATGATTACTTTACCATGAGCATTACGAGCAGCACGTCCTATAGTTTGGATTAATGAGGTTTCGGAACGTAAAAATCCTTCTTTGTCAGCATCTAAGATTGCAACTAAAGATACTTCTGGCATATCTAGTCCTTCACGAAGTAAATTAATACCGATGAGTACATCGAATTTACCTAGACGTAAATCACGAATGATTTCGGCACGTTCAATAGTAGCGATATCTGAATGTAAATAACGAACGTTGATACCCATTTCTTTGAGATAATCAGTAAGATTTTCTGCCATTTTTTTAGTTAGAGTAGTAATGAGTACACGTTCTTGTTTGTGGATACGTATTTTTATTTCTCCGAGCAAATCGTCCATTTGACCTTCTAGTGGGCGAATTTCGATTTCAGGGTCTAATAGACCTGTTGGACGAATAATTTGTTCTACTATTTGATTAGCTTGGGATAATTCATAAGGGGCTGGTGTAGCTGATACATAAACTATTTGATTAATATGTTTTACAAATTCTTCAAAGCGTAAAGGACGGTTGTCAAATGCTGAAGGTAGACGAAATCCATTATTTACAAGAGATTCTTTTCGTGAACGGTCGCCAGCATACATGGCTTTTATTTGGGGCATAGTAACGTGAGATTCGTCGATTACGATTAAAAAATCATCGGGGAAATAGTCTAATAAAGTGTAAGGTGCTTCACCAGGTTTTCGACCAGTTAAATGACGAGAATAATTTTCGATACCTGAGCAATAGCCCATTTCTTCCATTGTTTCTAAATCATAATTAGTGCGTTGCTGTAGGCGTTGAGCTTCGAGTAATTTATTATCATTACGTAGGATTTTTAATTGCTCTTGGAGTTCTTTTTGAATAGAGTTTATAGCTTGTTTTAGATGTTCTTTAGAAGTAACATAATGAGAGGCTGGATAGATTAAAACATGTTTTCTTTCACCATAAATTTCACCAGTTATAGTATCTATCTCTAAAATGCGATCGATTTCATCACCAAAAAGTTCAATGCGAATGGCTCTATCTGTGTAGCCTGCAGGAAATATTTCAATGACATCACCACGTACACGGAATTTACCGCGGTCAAAATTAATATCATTGCGTTCATATTGAATAGATACTAATTTACGTAAAATGTCGTCACGAGGATATTCTTGTCCTTCGCGTACAGATAAAACTAAATCATAGTAGTCTTCTGGAGAGCCTAAACCATAGATACAAGATACGCTGGCAACGATGATGACATCTCGGCGTTCAAAGAGTGAACAGGTAGCAGAGTGACGTAATTTGTCAATTTCATCATTAATAGAAGCATCTTTTTCAATATAAGTATCTGTTTGAGCTATATACGCTTCTGGTTGGTAATAATCATAATAACTTACAAAATATTCTACGGCATTTTTGGGAAAAAATTCTTTAAATTCACTAGCTAGTTGGGCGGCTAGTGTTTTATTGTGTGCTATAACTAATGTAGGTTTTTGTACTTTTTCGATTAATTTGGCTATGGTGAAGGTTTTGCCTGTACCTGTAGCGCCAAGTAGCACTTGAGCGGTTTGACCATTTTCTATTCCTTGGGCAAGTTCATTGATAGCTTGTGGTTGGTCGCCTGTAGGTTCAAATGGTGCTTCTACTTTAAAAGGAATTTTATTTTTTAATTGAAGTGTATTTAATTTGGGAATTTGCATAGTATCATCTCACTTATAATCTTTGTATTGAGTTAATTTTATTATGCTAGAGTTAATAAAAAAAGTAAAGTAAAGAATAATGTTGATAAAATTTTTAGATATACTAGACAAAAATGGATTTTTTAAGTACACTTGAATCAAAGTAAATATTTCTCTTTAGGAGGCTTTGAGTGTTTTATGTTTATATTAAAAAAACTATCATTATTAGTACTTTTAATATGTTGTTTGTGTTTAGTGCCTACTCAGACGAAAGCAGCTCCTACTGATACCAGTAATATGATTATTAGTACGGCTACAGGGTTTATAAATCCTGAAAATGCTGCAATAAGGGATGATTTACTAGATTTATTGAAAGACTCTGGACATAGACAAGAATTAGTTGATTATTTGGAGTCTACACGACCTGTTATTGAAAAGTATAAAAATTATTTTGAAACAGCGTCAAATTTTGCTTTATGGTCGGAAGAAAATATTCCTGTTTTAGGTCATTTAGTGGGTAGTGTAGCAATGAGTGTTACAAATTATTTTTATCAACAAGAATTGGAAGAGTTGGCCACTACTGAAGTAGCACAGAAATTTGCACAATTACGTAAATCAGGTATTGATATGGAAATTAATATTTTCCAAAGGGCAGTGTCTGATTATTTATTAAATCAAGGTGTAGATTTGTCATTGATTATGAATTTACAACAGTTAATCAATGAAAGAGCAGAAGTTCATGATTTTTTGAAGAATATTATTGAAAGCACAGATTTTGAATATAAACCTCTTGATGACGGTAATATTATTCCAAAACTTGATGCGAAATTTAAATTTTAAAAATAAAAGCACTATCTTTGAATAAATAAAGCAAAGATAGTGCTTTTTTAGTAATATTTTACGTTATATTCGGATAATTTTGGTGTTTGATTTAGTTAATAAATATAAAAAATGAATAGGCTAAATTATAATAATATATTATTTTTTATAAAATAAAGGGCAATCTTTTGGATTGATTTTTTTGATTTAATAAAATTTATGGTATTTTATAAAGGAACAAAATATCATAAGTTAAACTATCACACATAAGCTTAATCTCCTAAAAAATATAGTTACCGATTGTTAATTATTAAATTATTCCCAATAAAGATATACGCCTAGTATGCCTTGTTTTTGTGAAATCCAAATAGTATTTTCTTGGCTATTTACTTCATTACTGACAGCATAAGGTAAATTATTATTGAGCATTACTTGGTCTAATGGCCAATAAACGCCGTCAATACTTACTCCACTACAAGTACCTGATAATGGTAATAAAGAGATAGCTTTGGGCTGTTTTTTTAAAGTAAGTGTTAGGGCATCGTTATCTTTAAGAATGAACATTACTTCTTTTTGGTCGGCAATACAACCGCAAAAATTTTTTTGGAACATACCTTTAAAACTAAAAATACTACTAAATGCATGGTCAAAACGCCCACCCCAAGCTCCTGTAAAAATAACAGTAGAAGCTTTATAAGTAGATTGAATAAGTTGTAAGGCCAGTTGTGTATCAGTAACATCTTTTTTGGCAGGAGCTTTGGTGATATTCACTTTTTCTTGTATAGCCCATTGCCAATTATCAGGATTGGCACTATCGCCATCACCGACTAAATATTTGGGGATAATATTGGCTTTTCGGCAAATATCTATGCCATGGTCAGCACACCATATAATGCGATTTTGACTGATATCTGTAAGCCAATTTACAGTGGGAGCATTGCCACCGCTGACAAGTACAATCTCATTAGTGGGTAAACTATAATTAAATTTTGCATCAAGTTGAGGCAAAATAATAGTATTATTCATGTTGATTCACCTCGGTAACTATGTTTTTTTCTATAATTAATGGTGAGATTAGGGATTTTTTAAATTCACGTGGAGTTTGTTTGAAAATTTGTTTAAATGCTCGTGAAAAAGTAGAATAATCTTTAAAACCACAATCAAAACAGATTTGTGTTAAATTTTCATTAGATTTTATTCTGCTTTTGGCCACCATTAAACGTTTATTTAAAATATATTGATGAATACTATAACCTGTTTCAGCCTTGAATTTTCGCATTAAATAATATTTACTCAAGAAAAATTGATTGGCTAAATGGTCGATATTAAGATTGGTAAATAAATTTTGATTAATATAATTAATTATAGACAAAATATTTTCGTCATAAGATACATTGTGGTCAGTATTGATATTATTGTTATTAAGAATGGCACGATTGGTGAAAATCATAAATTCTAAAAATTTAAGATTAGTATATAAACTTTGGGCAAAACCTGTAGCATTGGAGGTAGCTTCTAATGCTTGTAAACGTTGAAAAATATCATTTTCTTCAATGTTATTTAAATTCATAACATAAGAGTTATGTTCTTTGGCGTAACTGAAACAATATGATAAATTGCCATCATGATAGCTTTTTTCAGTTAAAAAATAAGGATTGATATAAAGAATAATGCGTTCATAAATATCATTATCTTTGATGGTGGGATAATGAATACTATTATGAGGAACGAAAATTATATCGTAAGGAAATAATTGATAAGTCTGACCTTCGATATTATATTTAACATTGCCACTTAAAAATAAAATAATCTTATCAAATTCGTGATAATGTGCATGTACTTTTGTTTTGGGAATATCATTCAAGTGAAATATTTTAAAATAAGTTGTTAAATAACCTTGCTTTTCATATTCCATAATAAAAAACCTCTTTTCATAATAAATATATTACTGTAATTTGAAATTTTTCGCAAAGTTTTTATTAATAATATGAATTGAAGATGAATTAATAAACTAAACTAAAAGTAATCTATCTGAAATAGCATTTTTTGCATAGTTTTACGCATTTATAATATATTATTTAAATTTTGCTTAGTATATAATAAAAACAATCCAATTCGCTTGATACTAATTTACATGAATTATATAGATTATTTTTGACTTAGGGAGTGACTATTATGCCAATGATAATGACTAAATACAAATATCAAGATAAAACATACTTAGTTTATAATAAAAATATTTTAGATAGAGAATTTACAGCTAATGAATGGAGTATTATTTGCGATAATGATTTAGGTATTGGGGTAGATTTTGTTGTAGAGATAACAAATACACAAATTATGGCATATAATGCTCAAGGTAGAAAAATAACTTTAACCGATGATATGAAAAATATTGTAGATTATTATGAAAGAAAGATTACAAATATTGAAGAATTATCTCGCACAATTGAAGTACGTTTTACTGATAATTACATTAAAAAAGTGATTTCATCAGTGGATATTACTAGTGCATCATATAGTGCCTAATTATATAAATAGCAATAAAAACAAAACAAGAGAAAAGGCCTTTGTTATATCAAAGGTCTTTTTTCTTATGTTAAAAACATACAATAAGTTTTGTTAGAATGGGAAAATATGATTTTTTTCATATATTTTAGAAACTATTTTTTGATAAAAGCAGGATAATATTTTTTTTGTTAGAATATATATAATATAAATAATATTTGAATTTAATAGTTAAACTCTTTAATAAGGAGGGTTTTTTATGAATTTACAATTTTTAGGTGCTGCGCATACAGTAACAGGTTCTTGCTATTTATTGGAAACAAATGACCATAAGATATTGATTGATTGTGGTATGTTTCAAGGTTCAAGACAGTTGCGTGATTTAAACTATAATGATTTTAGATTTTCTCCTGCAGATATAGATTGTGTATTACTTACTCATGCACATATTGACCACTGCGGTCTTATTCCAAAATTATGTAAACAAGGTTTTAAAGGTAATGTATATGCTACAAAAGCAACTTGTGATTTGGTAAATATTATGTTGCCAGATAGTGCGCATATTCAAGAATCTGATGCACAGATTTTTAATCGTAAAGGTCTACGTATGGGTAGAACTCCGGTTGCACCTTTATATACTTTAGATGATGCAGTAGCTTCGTTAAAACATTTTGTGGGTATTGACTATAATCAAGAAATATCTCCTATAAATGGTATTCGTGCGATTTATCGTGATGCTGGTCATATTATGGGGTCTTCAATTATAGAATTATATGTTACTGAAAATGGCGAAGAAACTAAATTGGTATTTACTGGTGATTTAGGTCAACCTGATCAACCAATTATTAAAGATCCAACTTATATTAAAGATACTGATTATTTGATAGTGGAATCTACTTATGGTGATAGAAAACATCAAATTTATGATAAAGAAACTCCTCTTGCTGAAATCGTCAATGATACTATGGATAGAGGCGGTAATTTAATTATTCCTTCTTTTGCAGTAGGTCGTACACAAACAATGTTATATTATTTTTATAAATTGTGGAAAGCTGGAAAAATAGATGATACACCTATTGTGGTAGATAGTCCATTAGCTGTTGAGGCAACACGTATTTTTGCTAAAAATACGAAATATTTTGATGAAGAAGCTAGTGAATATATCCGTAAACATGGTAAATTACCACAAATGCCACAACTTCGTCTTTGCGAAAGTGCAGCTGAATCAAAAGCTTTGAATACAGAAGAAGGTTCACGTATTATTTTATCAGCTAGTGGTATGGCGGATGCTGGTCGTGTACTTCATCATTTAAAACATAATTTATGGCGTCCTGAGTCTACAATTTTATTTGTAGGTTACCAAGCAGAAGGATGTTTGGGCAGAAGATTATTAGAAGGGGCTAAAAAAGTAAAAGTTCTCGGTGAAGAAATTAGTGTAAAAGCAAGAATCGTGAATATGGACGGTTTTTCTGCTCATGCAGATTGTAGTCAAATAGAAGAATGGATGCAACATTTGACTATGTATAATGCAAAACAGGTATTTGTAGTTCATGGTGAAGCTACAGCGTCAAAACAAATTAAAGATTTAGTTGAAGAAAAATTTGGCTGGAATGCGTATATTCCATTTTATGCAGATAGAGCCATTATTCATAAAAATAGTTGTGAAATTAAATCTGCAGATATTCCTCAAGTGGCAGTACAAAAAGATATGGAAGATTTCTTTGTCGATATCGATGCAGATTATCGTCAATTGCGTCGTAGAATTATTAATCTTGTGGTTAAAAATCCAGAACTTATGCCATCGGCAGTTAATACAATTCAAAAAGGTTGGCGTTATGTCAAACGTTTATTTAAGGATTTTGGTATAAGCTAATAAGAAATCAACTTCACAAATATTTCACTAGGTTTTCATGTAAAAAGTTTTGGCAAGAACAAAGAAATATGATATGATTAAGTTAGAATAAATCTTAGGAGGATTATACTGATGGAAGAATTAAAAAACAATTCCGTTGTTGAAGATGATAACGAAGGAACAGTAGTTGTTATTACTGATGAAGAAGGTAATGAATACAACTATGTAGAAGAAATGGTATTTCCAGCAGGTGATGACGAATATGCTATCTTAGTTAGCATTGATGGTGATGAATGTGCATGTGGTGAAGAACATGAACATCATGATGATGAATGTTGCTGTGAAGAAGAAGTAGATGTTATTTTAGCTAAAATCGTTAAAGATGAAAATGGTGAAGTTGAATATATCGAACCTACAGAAGAAGAATTTGAAATTGCACAACAAGCTTATGAAGAATTAATGGATAAACTTGAAGCTGCTGACGCAGAATAATTATTAGTAAGCTTTTAATAAAATTAATTAGAAGATACCATTAATAATATAATGGTATCTTCTTTTTTGTAATATTATATGTACTGAAAATAAGGAATTAAAATAGATTGATAGATTGAGGGAAGTCAATGCAAAATTTAGTTGAAGAAATTAGTAAATGTGTAGAAATAGAATTACTTTTTGAAGAAAAACCAAATAAACCTACAGCTAATGCTATTTTTCGTGAAGCAAGAAAAAGTTTTGGCGATATAGAAATCATTAGTAGAGATGAGGAAAATGTAAAATTTAATGTAAATAAATATGTATCTTATAATAAAGATAATACAACAACACCTGTAGGATTATTTATTGGTGATATAAAAGATTTTGATGATAAAATTAGTGTAAGTGAATTTGAACGTACACAAATTTGGAATATCGCAAATAGTGAAGAGTTATTGCCAAAATATAAATATACTATAAAAATTGGGGATATGAATGCAAATAGACAGATTCCTAAAGAACGTGCGATTATGTTAGTTGAGTGGTTAGATATTGCATTAAAACTTTATTCTACTTGTCAGGCTGTTTGGATAAAATCTGCAGGAAAATTGCAATTAGCACAGTCAATTAAAAACTTTAAGGAAATAGGTACTGCTAAATATTTATTTAGCATGGTGAATATTCGTTTCTTTAATGTACCAAATACTAATGAATTTATTGTAGATACAGTAGGCTTGGCAGGTATTGGTTTAAGTGATGTACAATTCCATTTTAAAGGTATGAATCCTAATAAAGTGGCAAATTTATCATATAGTTTAGCTCGTTATATTTTAGATAATGATGATGTGTTAATTAAAGATGGCGATACTATTGATGGTATGAATGACCAAGGAAAAATGACTCCAGATGTACAATGGGTATGTCGTTATGAAGATTCTTTGATTGAGCCATTACGTCCTGTTTTGGATATTAATACTGGTAAATATGCAGCTGGCGACAGAAATTAATAAAGAATAAAAATATTAAAAGAGCATTATTCATTAAAATAATGCTCTTTTTTGTATAAATAAAACACAAAATGCATAAAAGTATGAAAAATATCGGGGTTTAATGTATAAAATGTTGAAATATTATACATTGATGTGTTTTAATATCAATATTATATGATGTTAGTTCACTATTACTGTTAGATTATAAGATGATTAAATAATTAATCATCAATGAACTTTAATATAATATAGCTTGTAAATTTTTAGCTAAATATGCTATTATAATAGTAATAGCTTTGAATATTGGGGAGGATTAGTTGTGTTATTGACTATTTTAATGATTATAGATGCTTTGGTAGCTATTGGATTGATTGCTTCTGTACTTATGCAAGAAGGGAAAACTGCTGGTATGGGCAGCCTATCTGGACAAAATGAGACTGCATTCAGTGGTAGTGCTCGCGGTATGGATGCATTAATGGCTCGTTTTACTGTATTTTTTGCTGTAGTATTTATGATAGTTACTTTAATCATTGCTAAAATGGTAGCATAAACAATGTTCTCTATCTAGTTAGATTGATTTTAATTTAGATAGGGAACATTTTTTTATCAAATTATCACAATTGAATTTTATCAATTGTGAATAAAATTTGGAGCTTAGTAATAATGTAGGAGGTTTTTTTATGATTATTAATGGTGCTGAACCATTCTTACTGCCTGGAGGTTCGAAAGGTGTATTGTTGATACATGGATTTACAGGTTCGCCTTCGGAAATGATACTACTAGGAAATTATTTATATCGTCAAGGTTATACAGTGCTAGGTGTTCGTTTAAATGGTCATGGTACAACCGTTGAAGAAATGTCTCAAACGGATTGGCATCAATGGTATCATAGTGCGTGTGATGGATATCATCTATTAAGAGGTATTTGCTCGGAAATCTCAGTAATAGGTTTATCTATGGGCGGATTATTGGCTATGCGTATCGGTAGAGATTTTCCTGTAAAAAAAATAGTATCAATGTCTGCTCCTATATTTATTGCTAATGAACGAAATCTTAGATTTTTACCGCCAGTAGAACGTTCGGTAGGACGATATCAGCGTAAAAATAGAAGAAATTTGCCAGAATTAGCCAAAAGATATAATGTTTCTTATAGTCAAATGCCATTAGTTTGCGTACATCAATTATTAGATGTAATAAAAGAAACAAAAAAAATATTACCAGAAATAACAAAACCAATATTAATAGTACAAAGTGAAAATGACCATACAGTAAAAGTGGAAAGTGGTCAATATATATATGAACATGTGCAAAGTGAAGAAAAAGAATTATTAAAATTAAAATTATCTGGACATTTAGTAACTTTGGATATTGAACATGATAAATTATTTGAAGAAATTGAGTTGTTTTTAGCCAAATACTAAGAAAACTCAACGAGGAACAATTTATGAATTTAGAAGAAAAAATTATAGATTATATGCAAAATAAAGCTAAAAAACCAATGAGCCCAGGGGAAATATTGGACGCATTAGCTTTAGATGCAGAAGAAATAAAACAATTACCCCAAACTATGGAAAAATTAGAACAAGAAAATATTTTAATTCAAAATAGAAGTGGATTATTTGGATTGCCAAAACATATGAATTTGATTGTAGGAAAAATGAATATTACATCAAAAGGATTTGGTTTTGTAATACCTGATAATGGACAAGAAGAAGGCAAAGCCAAAATTGATGATATTTTTATTCCGGCTACTATGCTGAAATCCGCCATGAACAATGATAAAGTTTTGGTGCGTGTTACAGTAGAAAAAAGTTCTTTTAGTAAACGTGAAGGTGAAGTTGTACGTATTTTAGAACGTGCTAATAATAAAATTGTAGGTACATTTGAAAGTAGTAGAACATTTGGCTTTGTCGTACCAGATGATAATCATTTAAATCAAGATGTATTTATCGAAGGTAGAAATTTTAATGGGGCCAAAGTAGGCATGAAAGTAGTTGCAGAAATTACCAAATGGCCTACTAAAAATCATAGCCCTGAAGGCAAAATCATCGAAGTACTTGGTAAAATAGGTGCGCCAGGAGTAGATATTTTATCAGTAATGCGTCAATATGATTTAGCAGAAAATTTTCCAGAAGAAGTACAAGAAGAAGCAAGTCATGTAGAGCAACAACCACATAAATCTGAATATAGAAATCGTAAAGATAGAAGAAATTTACAGATTGTAACTATTGACGGTGAAGATGCAAAAGATTTAGATGATGGTGTATATGCTGAAAAATTACCAAATGGCAATTTATTTTTAGGAGTATATATTGCCGATGTAAGTCATTATGTAAAAGCATATTCTCCATTAGATAAAGAAGCATATGCCCGTGGAACAAGTGTATATTTAGCAGATAGAGTAATACCAATGTTACCCGTAGAATTATCTAATGGAATTTGTAGTTTGAATGCAGGCGAAGATAGATTATCTATGTGTGCTGAAATGGAAATAGATAATAACGGTAAAGTAATTAAATATGATATTTTTCCTACAGTAATACATGTATATCGTCGGTTAACGTATAATTTAGTAAATCGTATTTTAGTAGAAAAAGATATGCAGGTTATTGAAGATAATAAAGATATTTTACCATTATTAAATACATTAAAATCAGTATATAAAGTATTACACAAACGTCGTGAAATGCGTGGGGCTATAGACTTTGATATTCCAGAAATAAAAGTAAAATTGAATGCGAAAGGACAAGCTGTAGGATTAATAAAGCGTGAACATGAACTTGGTGAATCGATTATTGAAGAATGTATGTTAGTCGCTAATGAAACAGTAGCAGAACATATGGCACGAAAAGAATTACCATTTATTTATCGTGTACATGAAGAACCAGTTGAAGATAAAATGTTTGCCTTAAATGAATTATTAGCTAACTTTAATTTACATTTAAATCGTAATAATGAGGGTGAAATCGAACCTAGAGCAATTCAAGGTGTATTAAAATCTATCATAGGTAAACCAGAAGAGAAAATCATTTCAGCTGTAGCACTTCGTAGTATGCAACAGGCAAAATATAAAGCTGAAAATCTTGGACATTTTGGTTTGGCGGCACAATATTATACACATTTCACATCGCCAATTAGACGATATCCAGATTTAATAGTACATCGTTTATTAAAAGAACAATTATCAGGCAAAATGACAGATGAACGCCAGCAAAAATTAAATTCCAGTTTACCAGAAGTAGCTATGCACACATCGAAAAGAGAACGTATAGCTACAGAAGCAGAACGAGAAACTACATTAATTAAAGAAATAGAATATATGACTCGTTTCTTAGGTGATGAATTCGAGGGTATTATAAGTGGTGTAACAGCATTTGGCATATTTGTAGAATTAGATAATGGTGTAGAAGGTTTAGTACATGTATCTACAATGATTAATGATTATTATGAGTATGTAGAAAAAGAATATGCACTTATAGGTGAATCTACAAACTTTAGATATCGTTTAGGTGATAAAGTTACTGTGATTTTAACTAGAGCAAGTATCAAAGAGCGTGCAATTGATTTTATCTTAAAAGATAATGGGAAAATACCATTAGTATTAGAAGATGATATCATTGCTAAACCATTTTTTGATGAAAGAACAGCAAAAGGAATTATCAATAAAGATTTACAAATAAATGGTAATTTCGCAAAAGGAGATAAAGCTCGAAAAAAACAAGCTGATAAAGATAAACGTAAAAAGCGTAAAGATAAAGAACATAAAAAAATAGTTGAAAAACGTAAGAAAATCAGCACAAAAAAAGAAAATACGAAAAAAAATAGCAAAAAAGAAACTTTTTATGATAAAATTTATAATAAAAAATCACATAAAAAAAGTAATGGAAAACAACGTGTACGTGATAGAATAAATAAAGGTAAACATCATAAAAAGTAAAATTTAAAATTAAAGTATAAGACAGATAAGTAAGGTTGATTGTATGGGAAAGAAAAATGCAAGTGTAAAAATTGTTTGTGAAAATAGAAAAGCTAGACATGATTATTTTATTCATGAAACATATGAAGCAGGGATTGCTCTTGTGGGAACGGAAGTAAAATCACTTCGTGCAGGAAAGGCTAATTTAAAAGATAGTTTTGCTAGAATAAAAAATAATGAAATATTTTTGGACAATATGCATATTAGTCCATATGAACAAGGGAATATTTTTAATCATGACCCACTTCGTGCAAGAAAATTATTAATGCATAAAATTGAAATAGTGAAATTAGCTAGTAAAGTGCAAGAAAAAGGTTTTACATTAGTACCATTAAAAGTATATTTTAGTAAAGGCAGAGCAAAAGTAGAGCTTGGATTGGCTACTGGTAAGAAAAATTATGATAAACGTCAAGCTTTAGCAGAAAAAGCAGCTAAACGTGATGTAGAACGAGCATTAAAAGAACGTCAAAAATACTAAGATTAAAAAGATAAAATATAAGATGGTGATTAATATTTTATGGAGAAGTTAAAAAAAATATTGACTACGACAAAATATCAAGTGCGAATAGGATTATTTATCGTCTTAGTATTTTTGGGTGGTTATAATTTATTTTTTATTGGTGATAGTGAAGGTCATGGAAATAATATCTCAATAAAAATAGAGAATGGAATGTCTACAGCAGAAATTGCACAAGAACTTCAAGATAAAGGTGTAATTAGTAATAGCTTAGGTTTTCGTATTTTAGCACGTTTAGAGGGTAAGGATACTGATTTTAGAGAAGGTTTATATTACCTTCGTTCAGGAATGACAATAAATAGTGTGCTTAATAAATTGATGGAAGGCCCAGAAAATCAAGTAGTGCGTGTTACTATTCCTGAAGGTTTTACAGTAGAAGATATTGCTAAATTATTAGCTAGTAAAAATTTAACAACAGTTGATGAATTTTGCAAAGATGCGAAAGATTTTACACCATATGATTATATGAAAGAAGCTAAAGCTAATAAAGACACAAAATATGCAGTAGAGGGATTTTTATTTCCTGATACTTATGATTTTGATAAATCTTATACAGCAAAAGAAATCATGCAAATTATGGTAGATAATTTTGACCATAAATTAACTTTAGATATGAGAAAACGTGCTGAAGAAGAAAATTTATCTATATTTAAATTAGTTACAATGGCTTCTTTAGTCGAAAAAGAAGCTAAATTTCAAGAAGATAGACCAATAATTGCCAATGTGTTTTTTAAACGTTTAAAAGATGGTATGATGTTACAATCTGACGCAACAATTCAATATGCATTAGATGAGCATAAAGAAGAATTTAGTATAAAAGACACAGAATATGATTCTCCATATAATACGTATCAACATGAAGGATTGACACCTGGACCTATTGGTAATCCTGGAACAGCTTCGATAAATGCAGTACTTTATCCAGCTGATACTAATTATTTATATTTTGTTGCAGATAGTGAAGGGCATAATCATTATAGTGAAACTTATGATGAGCATTTACAGACAATAGATAAAATATATAATGAATAAAATTAATAAATAAGAGGTAATGATTGTGGAGTCTTTATTTAAAGAGATGGAAACTTTTGCCAAAGAATATAATGTGCCAATTATTAATGAAAATGGTCGTAAGGTATTTATAGAAATTGTACAAAAATACAAACCGCAAAGAGTATTAGAAATTGGTACTGCAATTGGTTATTCAGCTTTATTGACAGCTTATTATGGTAATGAAAAAGTAAAAATAACATCTTTGGAATTAGATGAAGAAAGAGCCAAACAGGCACAAACTTTTATTGATAAGTCAATATATAAAGATAATATTCAGATCATTTTAGGTGATGCAGGAGTAAATATCCAAAAATTAAATCCTGAGGAAAAATTTGATATGATATTTATTGACGCGGCTAAAGGGCAATATCCTGATTATTTAAAAAAGGTGTTGCCACTACTTAGTGAACATGGCATTATTTTGGCGGATAATGTATTATTTCGTGGATATGTTATGAGCGAGGAAAAACCACCTCGTAGATATAAAACTATTGTAAAAAGATTACGTGAGTATATTGCTTTAGTAAGTGATAAAGAAAAATTTACTACACAAATTTTTGAAAATGGTGATGGGCTTGCACTATCACAAAAAATAACTAAGTGATAATTATGGAGGAACAATGCAAAATATATTAAAAAAACCTGAATTATTAGCACCAGCTGGAACTTTAGAAAAATTAAAAATGGCCATTTTATATGGTGCAGATGCTGTGTATCTTGGCGGTAAGCGTTTTGGTCTTCGTGCTTATGGCGGAAATTTCTCTAAAGAAGAAATGATTGAAGGCGTGAATTTTGCTCACAAATATGGAAAAAAAGTATATGTAACAGCCAATATTTTTCCACATAATAATGATATTAATGAAGTACTTCCTTATTTACGTGAATTAGTTGAAGTAAATGTCGATGCAGTATTAGTATCTGATATTGGTTTATTCATGTTAATAAAACAAGAAGTACCTGAGCTTGAAGTACATATTAGTACACAGGCTAATAATACAAATTGGAGAGCAGTTAAAGCATGGCAAGATTTAGGAGCAAGTAGAGTGGTTCTTGCTCGTGAACTTTCTTTTGAAGAAATCAGAGAAATTCGTGAAAAAACTAATGTTGAATTAGAAATGTTTGTACATGGTGCGATGTGTATTTCTTATTCTGGACGTTGTCTGATTAGTAATTATCTTACAGGTAGAGATTCTAATCGTGGTGCTTGTACACAGCCTTGTCGCTGGAAATACAATCTTACAGAAGAAAAACGTCCTGGACAATTTTTCCCAGTAACTGAAGATCAAAATGGCACATATTTCTTTAATTCTAAAGACATGTGTTTATTGCCATATTTAAAAGATATTATTGAATCTGGTGTGGATAGTTTAAAAATAGAAGGTCGCATGAAATCTATTCATTATGTAGCTAGTGTAGTTAGTGCTTATCGTAAAGCTATTGACAGTTATTTTGCTGACCCTGAAAACTTTACTATTCAACAAGAATGGATTGATGAATTAAATAAGGTTTCTCATCGTGAATATACAAGTGGTTTTTCTTATCATAAAACTTCTTGTGATGATCAAATTTATAATACTACTTCTTATGAACATACTTCTGATTTCGTTGGTCTGGTACTTGATTATAATCCAGAAACGAAAGTGGCTACTATTCAACAACGTAATCATATGACAGTAGGACAAGAAATTGAATTTTTCCAACCAAATGCGCCTTTATTTAAGCAGAAAATAACAGAAATGTTTAATGATGAAGGTATTTCTATTGATGTAGCACCTCATCCACAACAAATAATTACAATGAAAATGGAACAGCCAGTAGTTCCTCAAACAATTTTGCGTCGTGATGTATAATTAAAAATATAAAAAATAGCTCTAAGAAAAATATCTTAGAGCTATTTTAAGTTCTTTGTCAAATGTTGGGGTAAAAGATAGACAAATTGTTGTCTATTCTTTTTCTCTTTTTTAAGCCAAATATAATATTTTTTTCTTAAATCTATCAAATTTTTATACAACCAAATTTATTCTTTTTAATACTTTTATTTTGTTATTTATTTCCTCTGTATAATAAAAACTTCTAGGAAGAGATAAAACAATACTATGTTCATTACAAGAAATAACAGACATATCTTTTAAATTAAGTAAAATCCTATATAATTAGATAGAAGCATAAAACTATTCCTCTCATAAATTATTTGTTGTGGTGACTATATTTTATAGGAAAGAAAGGATTTATGCTTTATTTTTTGCAAAAAAATAAATGTTAAAGCCTGAGAATTTTCTCAAACCCCAACATTAAAAAATAAAAATACCGAAGAGTCTAAACGACTTTTCGGTATTAATACAGCAAATTTATTAGAGTATACAATTATTCGATGATATCTACTGTAACTTTTTTATTTTCACAGGAAGCAGCGGCTTTAACTACTGTACGCATAGCTTTCGCTATACGACCTTGTTTACCGATGACTTTTCCCATGTCAGCTGAAGCTACACGCAATTTTAACAAAACATGATTATCATCAATAATTTCATCAACAATAACTTGTTCTGGATAATCAACAAGTGATTTTGCTATTACTTCAACAAGTTCTTTCATCTATTTGCCTCTTTCTTATTTCTTAGCGAATTTAGCTGCATCAAATTTAGCCATGATGCCTTTTTGGCTAAGTAAAGATTTAACTGTATCTGTAGGCTGAGCACCTTTAAGCATCCAGTCTAAAGTTTTTTCTTCATCAAGATTGATAATAGCTGGTTCTTTTGTGGAATCATAGTTACCTAAGATTTCGATAAAACGACCATCACGTGGAGCGCGAGAATCAGCTACAACGATACGGTAGAAAGGACGTTTTTTGGAACCCATACGATTTAAACGAATTTTAACTGCCAATATTTTCACCTCCTTAAAGTAATTAAGTATATATAAAAGGCTTATTTAAAGAATGGAAGTTTAAAACCACCTTTTCCTTTTTTGCCTTTTTTATTTGACTGTTTCATATTAGACATTTTTTTCATCATTTTTTTCATTTCATCAAATTGTTTTAACAACTTATTGACTTCTTGAACTTTTGTTCCGCTACCCATAGCAATACGCTTACGGCGAGAACCATTGATGATTTTGGTATTTCTTTTTTCTTCAGGAGTCATTGCACGAATGATAGCTTCAATATGTTTGATTTCTTTACCATTCATATCTACATCTACATCGCCTAATTTTTTCTTAAGTCCACCCATACCAGGTATCATACCTAAGATATTTTCAAAAGACCCTAATTTTCTTACTTGGTTAAGCTGGGATAAGAAATCATCTAATGTGAATTCATTTTTACGGAAAGCTTTTTCCATTTTTTTAGCTTCTTCTGCATCAAAAGCAGTTTGAGCTTTTTCAATAAGAGTAAGAACATCACCCATACCTAAGATACGAGAGGCCATTCTATCTGGGTAAAATGGTTCTAAAGCTTCAAGTTTTTCTCCAGCACCAACAAATTTGATTGGACAACCAGTAACAGCTTTAACAGAAAGAGCAGCACCACCACGAGCGTCGCCATCCATTTTAGTCAAGATTACACCATCAAGACCTAAATCATTATTGAAACTTTCAGCAACATTGACGGCATCTTGACCTGTCATCGCATCAACCACTAATAAAATTTCATGTGGTTTTACATCGGATTTTATAGATTTTAATTCCTGCATGAGATCTTCATCAATATGAAGTCGTCCTGCAGTATCGATAATTACAATATCATTAGCATGAGATTGTGCATGTTCAATCGCTTCATTGGCAATTAATACAGCATCTTTACAATCTTCTTTGGCAAAAACAGGAATATCAATTTGCTTACCTAATACTTGTAACTGTTTAATCGCAGCTGGACGATAAATATCGGCAGCAACCATTAATGGGTGTTTTCCCTGTTTTTTAAACATCAAACCAAGTTTACCAGCGGATGTGGTTTTACCAGCCCCTTGCAAACCTACCATCATAATAATTGTAGGCGCTTTTGGTGAAATATTGATATGACTTTGTGTTTGCCCCATTAAAGCTGTTAACTCTTCATTAACAATTTTAATAACAGCTTGTGCAGGTGTTAAAGATTCCAAAACTTCTTGACCTACTGCACGTTCTTTTATTTTTTTTATAAAATCTTTAACAACTTTAAAGTTTACATCGGCTTCTAATAAAGCAATGCGAATTTCTCTCATGGTTGCATTAACATCATCAGCTGTTAATTTACCATGTCCACGCAATTTTTTAAAAGTCTCTTGCAAACGATCAGCTAAATTTTCAAAAATCAAATTTATGCCTCCTTGCTATCATTTGTTAACACAGAAATACGTTTTATTATACTATTAAGCCTGTTATCATCTAAATTTTGCTTTATAATAAGTAAATCAGATAAAATCGACAAAAGTTCATTTTTTTCTTCTGTAGAACGGGCTGCCAAGCCAAGTTTATCTTCATATTGTTGCATAACTTGTTCGCTACGTTTTAACATATCGTAAACAGCTTGACGTGAAATTCCTAACTCATCACTTATCTCTGACAAAGAAAAGTCTTCAAATAAATGCATCTGTAGACAACGCTTCTGCTTGTCAGTTAGCAAAGCTCCATAAATATCAAATAAAGCGCTCATGTGCAAAAACTTTTCTAACATTTAAACCACCTGAGCTTTCTTTTTATTTATTACCTTATGACTTTGACTATTATATATGACAAAAAATATTCTGTCAAGTATTTTTACTTGTCAGGTTAAATTTTTTATAAAAAGTAAAAACAGCTTAGATTAATTAGCTAAGATAATTTTTAATATATGATGGATTGTATACTGAAGTGCGACACCTAAAAAAATATAAAAAACTCATTATGAATTTTCGTGTAAAATAAAGTTACCACACCAAACCTACACGAAAGGAAAATTCATAATGAGCTATCATCATCTTACCATATCTGAACGTATTCGTATAGAGATTTTTTCTATAAAACATTTACAACAAATAGAGGAAAAGAATTTGGATGTTACAAAGAAGTAGAAAAAATAAATATAAAAGTATACATCATATATTAATGTAGTTTTTGTTAGTTAATGAATTTTGAGATATAATATAAATAGAATACTATATAAGATATTTAGATAAATCGAGGTAAGTATGTACAAACGTAAGTATAAAGAAAAACAGCCAGTTATTGCCATTTGTTATGATTTTGATAAAACTTTATCTCCTGAAGATATGCAAGCACAAGGATTTATTCAAGATGTAGGCTATGATGTAAATAAATTTTGGCAAGAATCCAATGATTTAGCTCAAAAAAATGATATGGACACTAATTTGGCATATATGTATAAAATGATTGAAAAAACAAAAATCAGTAAAGAGGGTTTAGGCTTAAACAAACAAGCACTTGCTAATTATGGAGCAAAGGTAAAATTATTTTTAGGTGTAGAATCATGGTTTAAACGTATTCGTGATTATGGCAAAAAACATAATATTATCGTAGAACATTATATAATTTCAAGTGGGCTTAAAGAAATGATTGAAGGCACTATTTTAGCTAAAAATAATGAATTTGAAAAAATATATGCAAGTTCATTTTATTTTGATGAAAAAGGTGAGGCAAAGTGGCCAGCACAAGCTGTTAATTATACAAATAAAACACAATTTCTTTTTCGTATCGAAAAAGGCTTTTTAGATATTAATGACCCTGGAGTAAATGATTCTATACCCGAAGGTCGTATACGTGTACCATTTAGAAATATTGTTTATATTGGTGATAGTGAAACAGACATCCCTTGTATGAAATTGGTAAATAGTAATGGTGGTCATTCTATTTGTGTATATAATCCTGATACACCAAACTTAAAAAAGGTGCAAAAACTATTTGCTGAACGAAGAATAAAATATTTTGCACCAGCTGATTATCGTGAAAATAGTAAATTAGATTTATTAATAAAAAATATTATTGATAAAACTGTATCCTTTGAAAAGTTACATCAATGTTATTTAGAAGATAAAAACTCAATAAATATAGAACAAAAGCCACTATAATTATAGTGGCTTTTTAAATATCTAAATCATCTAGCAACTATTCGTTTAGCACGAGCAATTACTTCTTTATATTCTTTTTTTATTCTATTTGCTAATAAATAACTAACAAATGTAGCCATTATTGCGAATATAAAGCCTGTTATACCGATACTTTCTAGTCCTGCTAAATCTACAGAATATGAGCCAGCAAAAGACCCCATAGCTATTCCCACATTATACGCTGATGAAGTAAGAGAACCTGCTAGGGCTAGCGTTCCTGAATAAAATTTTTTAGAAATTTGTAAGTAATACATTTGTGTTGGCGTATTTAATAAATACATTAATAATCCTAAAATAAAAATAATAGCTCCGCCTAAAACAAAAGATTGCATTGTAAAAGATAATAATAACAAAAATACTGCTTGTAAGGCAAAAATAATCCATAAAATACGCATACCACCCCATAAATTTAACACTGGGGATAATAAATTACTCATCATGGCAGCTACACCAAAAATAACAAAAACCAAAGTTAATAAATCAGTAGACACATGCATTTCACTCAATAAAATTGGCGATAAATACGTATAAAAGCAATAGGCTGCTGAACCACTTAAAATCATTGCACTAACTGCCATTATTATACGTATATCTTTTAATAATACTAATTGTTCCACAATATTATTCGTTGGTGGTAAATTTTTAGTTGGTAAAAACTTCCACATTAATAAAAATAATATACAAGAAACACCGACAATAAACAGAAAAGCTACACGCCAACTAGTAAATTGCGTTATAAATAAACTAAATGGCACACCTACGACAGAGGCAATATTAAACCCAGCAAAAATCCAAGATATTACGGAAGACGTGTATTTTCTTGGTACAACATCAGGTGCGAAAGTCATTGACATTGAAATTAAAGCACTAGATACACCAGCTAAAAATATACGTGCTATTAATAAACAAGTATAATTTATTGCTAACATGCAACCTACATTACCTAAAATAAACAAAAACATTAATATCAAAACTGTACGATAACGTGGAAATCTTGATAAATATGCGGTAATAAGTGGTGCTCCGATAGAATAAACAACGGCAAAGGCAGATATTAATAATCCTGTTTGCGTGATAGATACTTTCATATCCTCAGCAATATTTGGCAATATACCGATAACTACATATTCACAAGTCCCCAATACAAAACTAAGCGTAATTAACATCATTACTCTTATATTAAACATACCTAAAAAACCTCATTTCTTCAATTATATTTTTATATTATATGCTAAAATCTTTATTTTTTAAATAATCCAAGCCAAATTGCTCTCATTACCTGCTTTATAAATAGGATTAAATCATATTTATAAGTATAAGATACTGCAAAATAAAGGTATTATCTTTTTATAAAATATATACTTTATAGGTATTATTTTATTTTTATTCTTGACATTAAACATTATTCATACTAAAATTATAGTATATTAAATATAAATTAACTTTATATATCGCGTATATTATTATAATTTTAAATCATGTTTTTATTATTATTGATTTAAAACCTACTTTTATAGTAGTTATTGGAGAGGAATTTATGATGACTAATACACTTTTATCTATTAATAATTTGACTGCTAGTGCTGAAAATAAAACTATTTTGCATAATTTAAATCTAAAAATCAAAGAAGGAGAAACTCATGTACTTATGGGACCTAATGGTGCGGGAAAATCTACATTAGGTAACGTTATTATGGGGAATCCACAATATACTATAAATACTGGAGATATTTCTTTTGCTAATGAAAATATCACTAATGCTAAAACTGATGAACGTGCACAAAAAGGATTATTTTTATCTTTTCAAAGTCCAATAGAAATACCAGGTATCTCTATTTCTCAATTTATTCATACAGCAATGGATACAAAAGAAAAAATCCGTATAAAAGCTTTTCGTGATAAATTAAACAATATAGTTAAGACTTTAGCTATTAATGAACAATGGACTAAACGCGAATTAAATGTAGGCTTTTCTGGTGGAGAACGAAAAAAAATTGAAATGCTCCAACTTTTAATGCTTGAACCAAAACTTGCCATTTTAGATGAAACAGACTCTGGTCTTGATGTTGATGCTGTAAAAACAGTTTCACGAGGTATACAGACATTTCAACAAGATAAATCACGTTCGTTATTAATTATTACTCATAATAGTAAAATTTTAGAATATCTAGATATTGATTATGTGCATATTATCGTTAATGGTACTATTGTAAAAACTGGTGATAGCTCATTAATAAATTTAATCAATGAACAAGGTTATGAATCTTTTATTAATAAACAAGGAGTGAATAAGCATGAATGGCGCTGAAAAAAAACAACATGAATATTTAAATGAAACAGCTACTCGTGTAGAAAATCGTTATGATTTTAAAAAAGCGGAAAATGATGCTTATCGCTTAAAAAAAGGTCTTACTGCTGAAATTGTAGAAGAATTATCTGCTAAAAAAGGTGACCCTGAATGGATGAAAGAACTTCGTTTACGTTCTTTAGAAATTTACCATAGTTTAGATGTGCCACCATGGGGGCCTGATATTGACGGTTTAAATATTGATAATATCGTAACTTATGTAAAACCTGATACTGCTATGCAAGATAGTTGGAATAATGTTCCTGAGGATATCAAAGATACTTTCGATAAATTAGGTATTCCACAAGCTGAACAAGAATCTTTAGCAGGTGTGGGTGCTCAATATGACTCTGAAGTTGTTTATCATAATTTAAAAGAAGAAGTTGCAAGACTAGGTGTTATTTATACTGATATCGAAACTGCTCTTAAAGGGCCCTACGAAGAAATGATTCGTAAATATTTTATGAAACTTGTAACACCTCGTGACCATAAATTTGCCGCTCTTCATGGTGCTGTTTGGTCTGGCGGTTCTTTTGTTTATGTACCACCTAAGGTGAAAGTAGATATTCCACTACAATCATATTTTCGTTTAAACGCAGCTGGTGCTGGTCAATTTGAACATACACTTATCATTGTTGACGAAGGTGCAGAGTTACATTTTATCGAAGGTTGCTCTGCTCCTAAACATAATGTAGCAAATTTACACGCAGGATGCGTAGAATTATTTGTCGCAGATAACGCTAAACTTCGTTATTCTACTATTGAAAATTGGTCAAAAAATATGTATAACCTCAATACCAAACGTGCCAAAGTAGGTAAAAATGCTACGATGGAATGGGTTTCTGGTTCATTCGGTTCACATATTTCTTATTTATATCCAATGACTATCTTAGCAGGAGATTATGCCAAAGCAGAGTTTACAGGTATTACCTTTGCAGGAAAAGGACAAAATCTTGATACTGGAGCGAAAATGGTGCATAATGCAAAACACACATCTTCGCTTATAAATACGAAATCAATTTCCAAAGATGGTGGTGTTAGCACCTTTAGAAGTTCTGTAGTTGTTTCCAAGCAAGCACACCATAGTAAAGCTTTGGTTTCTTGCCAATCTTTAATGCTTGATAATATTTCTCGTTCAGATACTATTCCAGCTATGGATATTCGTACCAATAAAGTCAGTGTTGCGCATGAGGCAAAAATTGGACGAATTAGCGACCAAGCTATATTTTATTTGATGAGTCGTGGACTAAGTGAGTCTGCTGCTCGTGCTATGATTGTAAATGGCTTTGCTAATCCAATATCTAAGGAATTACCTGTTGAATATGCTGTTGAAATGAATCATTTGATTCAACTTGAAATGGAAGGCGCTATTGGCTAAAAAGGAGATACAAACTATGAATATACAAATAAATAATGCGAATAGTTTGCCTGTGCCAACATGGCGCTGGCTAAAACTAAATGATACAAATATACAATATGAAAATATATCTAATTTAACAGATATATCCCCTAATATTTTAAATGTTACTAATAATATTATCTATACATCTAAAAAAACCTTAAATATTCCCCAAATAAAAACAGGCTGTGGTTATAATATCAATAATTTTATTAAACAAAATGCGGTTAAAACAAATATTTTTACGATAAAAGCAAATACTTCTACGGAAAAACCACTTATATATATTTATGATTTTAACCAAAATCTTGATTTTATGGATGATAATTATATTTTTGCTGAAGAAAATAGTAAAGCAACTATTATTTTTGTATATGCGTCCCAATATAATGCGCAAGGTTTTCATGCTAGTAGTACAAAAGTATTTGCCAAAAAAAATGCCCAAATTGAAATTATTCAAGTCCAAGCTTTAGGTCAAAATTATTTTAATATTGATGATTTTGGTGCTTTGGCTGATGAAAATGCTTTTATTAAATTAAAACAAATTGCTTTGGGTGCTACCCAAAATTATCTGGGTGCAAATATAGATTTATTAGCCAATAAATCTAATTGTTTTATTAAAACAAATTATCTTAGTTCACAAAATCAAAGTATCGATATGAATTATATCGTTAATATTTTTGGTGAAAAAACAACTACGAATTTATTAGCTAATGGTATTTTAATGGATAATGCCCAAAAAATTCATCGCGGTACTTTAGATTTCAAACAGGGCTGTAAAGGCTCTATCGGCACTGAAACAGAAGAGGTTTTATTACTAGATGAAGATATTCACAATAAATCTATTCCATTAATTCTTTGTGCAGAAGATGATATCGAAGGTAATCATAGTGCCTCTATTGGTGAAATGGATAGTGAACAGTTATTCTATTTACAAACTCGTGGTTTAACTACTAAACAAATTCGCCAAATGCAAATAAATTCTAAATTACAATTAATGTGTAATGAAATTCCTGAAAATCTACATCATTATATTCTAAATTTCGCACAGGAGGCTTTTGGTCATGAATAATAATTTTCGTCAAGATTTCCCTATATTAAATGATATCAATAATCCTGTAATTTATTTAGATAATGCTGCTACTACACAAAAACCAACAAGTGTACTTAAAGCAATGAATGATTATTACACCAAGCAAAATGCAAATCCACTTCGTGGGTTGTATAATTTAAGTTCTATCGCTACTGAAGAATATGCAAAAGCTCGACACTGTGTTGCTGAATTTATTAATGCTAAGCATGATTGTGAAATCGTATTTACACGTAATACTACGGAATCATTGAATCTTATTGCTTACACTTACGGCTTAGAAAACATTCAAGCAGGCGATGAAATAGTTGTTTCTATTATGGAACATCATAGTAATATTTTGCCGTGGCAAATGATAGCTAAAGCCAAACAAGCCACACTAAAATACTTGTATATCGACAATGAAGGTAATATTTCTGATGAAGAAATAACTTCTAAAATTACTCCAAAAACAAAAATAGTTTCTATAACACAAGTATCTAATGTATTGGGTAGTGCTACACCATTAACTAAAATTATTCAACAAGCACGTAAAGTTGGTGCTACCGTTATCGTTGACGGAGCTCAAGGTGCACCACATCAAAAAGTAGATGTGCAAGCTTTAGATTGTGATTTTTATGTATTTTCAGGTCATAAAATGCTTGCTCCTATGGGAATTGGTGTTCTTTATGGTAAAAAATCATTACTTGAAGGTATGCCTCCATTTTTACGTGGCGGAGAAATGATTGAAACAGTTACAGAACAATCAGCTACGTTTGCTCCTTTACCTGAAAAATTTGAAGCAGGTACACCAAATGTAGCTGGCGCTATCGGTCTACGTTATGCTATTGAATATTTAACTAATGTTGGTTTTGACTATATTCAAGCTCAAGAACAAACACTTATGCAGATTGCTATAGATGAATTACAAAAATTACCATATATTGAAATTTATGGCAGTAATGATGCAAGTAAACATCATGGCGTGTTAAGCTTTAATATTAAGGATATTCACCCACACGATGTGGCATCACTTCTTGATTATCATGGTCATATTGCACTTCGTGCAGGTAATCATTGTGCTCACCCTTTATTAAAATATTTAAATCTTAATTCTACAAACCGTATTAGTTTTTATTTTTATAATACGAAAGATGATGTTTATTCATTTATTGAACAAATAAAAAAAGTAAGGAGTTATTTAGGATACGATGTTTAATCTTTATAATGAAATTTTAACTGAACATAATTTACACCCTGAAAATAAATATCAACTAAGTAATGCAACTCATCATCAACATGGTATAAATCCTAATTGTGGTGATGAAATTACACTCTCCTTAGTTTTAGAAAATAATATTATCAAAGAGGCTGCTTTTCAAGGTTCAGGTTGTGCCATTTCTCAGGCCTCTACGGATATTATGATTGATTTAATGCTTGACCAAACAGTTGACGAAGCCAAAGAACTGTGTCGTTTATTTATTGGTATGGTACAAGGTAGTATCACTGATGAAACTGAACTTGCACCTTTAGATGAAGCGCTTATGTTTAAAAATATTTCCAAAATGCCTGCTCGTGTAAAATGTGCTGTATTAAGTTGGCATGCAATGGAAACAATTTTAGCAAATGCTACAATTACTGATAATTAATAAATATATATTTTTTTTCAAAATAAAATGCGACGTTTATAAATGAAGATAGAAAAAGAATGTGTACAATAAGTTAAATGGCGTATTTTTTGTAAGCGATAGTCATGAACAGAATTAGTAGTACGATGACAACAAGGATAAAGATGAGGATTACGAGGTAATTGAATAGTAACAGAAGTATCGGAGAAATTTATAATAGAAACATCTTTTAAATTTAATAAAATTTGTATATAATTAGAGTGAAGCATAAAACCATTCCTTTCTAAGATATTGTTGTGGTGACTATATTTTAACCGAAAAGAATGGATTTGTGCTTCTTTTTTTGAAAAAAAATAAATGTTGAAGCAAGATAATTTTCTCTTACCCCAACATTTATTATAGAACTATTTTATTTTAGATATAAAAACTCCCCTAAAATTTTTAGGGGAGTTTGTTGTTTATTAGAGTACAATTTTACCGAAATCTGCGATAGATTTGATAAGTGTATCAATATTTTTAAGAAGAGCAAGACGATTATTTTTGATATTTTCGTTTTTATCCATAACCATTACTTTATCAAAGAATGTATTGATTGGTGTAGCAAGTGTTTGGATTTTATCAATAGCTACTTTATAATCTTTATTTACTAATGCAGTTTCTACTGCTTTTGCTACTTCTACATATGCACTATAAAGGGCTTTTTCTTCATCTAAAGCAAATAAGCTTTCATCGATTGTAGTGATTTCTGCTTTTTTACTGATATTACCTACACGTACAAATGCTTGAATAGCGTCATTTAATACGCCAGAGGAGATTTCTTGAGCTGTTACACAAGCTTTTGCATAAGTACCAGCTACTTCATCAGCATTTTCAAGTACAGCGTCAATGATATCATAACGAATATTATTGTCACCAAGTACATTTTTTAGACGTAAAGTGAAGAATTCAGCAACATTTTTCTGGATTTCATCACGTTTTGCACTGTCTGTGATACCAAGTAAATCCATAGATTTATCAGCGATTTCACTAATAGAGATAGTATAGTTTGCTTCAATAATTGTATGCACGATACCAAGAGCTTGACGACGGAGTGCAAATGGGTCTTGAGAGCCTGTTGGTACAAGACCACGGCTGAATGTAGCCACGATATTGTCGATTTTATCAGCAAGAGAAACAAGACGACCAGCTACGCTTGCAGGTTCTTTGTCGCCAGCAAAACGTGGCATATAATGTTCATAAATAGCAGTAGCCACTGCTTCGCCTTCGCCATCTAAAAATGCATATTCACGACCCATGATACCTTGAAGTTCTGTAAATTCACAAACCATAGCAGATACAAGGTCAGCTTTTGCTAAAAGTGCAGCACGTTTTGTCGTAGCGATTTCTTCAGGTGTAGCATTTACTTTTTCACCGATAAAACCACCAAGTTCAGCTAAACGATTTGCTTTATCATAGATAGTGCCAAGACCTTCTTGGAATACTACAGTTTTTAATTTTTCTACATAATCGCTTAATTTATGTTTTCTATCTTCATCAAAGAAGAATTGAGCATCCGCAAGTCTTGCACGAAGTACACGCTCATTACCATGCTGTACCTTTTCTAAGCAATAATCGCTACCATTACGAACTGTGATGAATAATGGTAATAATTCATTATTGTCATCTAATACAGGGAAATAACGTTGGTGGTCACGCATAGGAGTAATTACTGCTTCTTTTGGTAATTTTAAATATTTATCTTCAAAAGTACCACATAAAGCTGTAGGGTATTCTACAAGATAAGTTACTTCTTCTAATAAATCTTCTGTGATTTCAGCATGACCATGATGAGCTTTAGCAAGTTCTTCAATTTGTGCTTTAATCATATCACGACGTTTTTCTTGGTCAACAATGATGAAAGCATCTTTACAAGCTTGTTCATATTCACTTGCTTTGTTAATAGTGAAATCACCTTCGCTCAAAAAACGATGACCACGAGATACGTTGCCAGATTTTACATTTGCTACTGTAAAATCAATGATTTCAGTGT
The DNA here is from genome assembly GCA_963558795.1 of uncultured Megamonas sp. GTDB lineage: Bacteria > Bacillota > Negativicutes > Selenomonadales > Selenomonadaceae > Megamonas. The sequence goes on from CAUWIH010000003.1 coordinate 53,188, forward strand.
CATATAAAGCTACGAGCCAACGAAGTGGACGTACAAAGCGGAAATCTAAATCGCCCCAACGCATATTTTTAGGAAAATTTAAACCTTCTACTAATTCTTTTAAAATATTTGGTAAAAGTGTATCAGTTGCTTTTCCTTCTTCACTAGAAACAGCATATACATAGTCATCTTTTACTACAAGGTCAGCTACATCTACTTTTTTACCACGAGCAAAACCAATAGCTGCTTTTGTTGGGTTACCGTCTTTATCAAAAGCAATAGCAGTAGATGGGCCTTTATATTCACTAGATGCACCTTGTTGAGTTTCAGCAAGGTCTTTTACCAAAAGTGCAGTTCTACGAGGTGTACCAAGTGTAGTTATTTCAGCAAAATCAAGACGCATTTCTTGAAGTTTTGCAGTTGTTTTTTCTTTTAATTGAGCTAAAATTCCTGGCATAAAATGAGCAGGAACTTCTTCTGTACCAATTTCTAATAATAAATCTTTAGCCATTATTATTTTGCTCCTTTCTTCAAGAGAGGATAGCCGAGTTCTTCACGCTGTTTTAAATAACATTGAGCACAAAGACGAGCAAGATTACGTACACGAGAAATAAATGCTGTACGTTCAGATACGCTGATTGCTCCACGAGAATCAAGTAAATTGAATGTATGTGAACATTTTAATACATAATCATAAGCAGGATGAACAAAACCAAGTTCAATAACACGAATTGCTTCTTTTTCATATTTATCAAATAAATCAAATAAAAGATTTGTATCAGCAAGTTCAAAGTTATAAGTAGATTGTTCAAATTCATTTTGATGGAATACATCACCATAAGTATATGTGCCGTTCCAATCAATATCATAAACATTTTCTTTTTCTTGAATATACATAGCAATACGTTCAAGACCATAAGTGATTTCAGATGCTACAGGTTTTACATCAACACTACCTACTTGTTGGAAATAAGTGAACTGTGTGATTTCCATACCATCAAGCCATACTTCCCAACCAAGACCCCAAGCACCAAGTGTTGGAGATTCCCAGTTATCTTCAACGAAACGAATATCATGTTCTTTTTCGTTGATACCAAGTTTTGCTAAACTCTGTAAATAAAGTTCCTGAATATTATCAGGAGATGGTTTCATAATTACTTGGAATTGATGATGTTGAAATAAACGGTTTGGATTTTCACCATAACGTCCATCAGCTGGACGACGAGATGGTTCTACATAAGCCACATGCCAAGGTTCTGGGCCAAGTACACGTAAAAATGTAGAAGGATTCATAGTACCTGCACCTTTTTCGACGTCATAAGGCTGAGCTAAAATACAACCTTGTTTAGACCAAAATTCCTGCAAAGTCAGGATAATTTCCTGAAAAGTCATAAATATACCTCCTTGATATTCATGGGCGATAAAATAAAAAAATCCCGCCCATGTAACAAAATAAATGTTACAGGGACGAGATATTATATTCCCGCGGTTCCACCCTGATTGACTTAAAAAATTAAGCCCTCTTTAGAACGTATTAATTTTCAAAAGCTCCCTAGTGCCATTCACTTTGTGTAGTCTTGCACCCTCACTACTCGCTAAAAAAAGCTACTTTTCTAGTTCATCGCTGTATAATAAAGTCTAGCAAAAGAAAAAATCATTGTCAATAGATTTTATATTAAATTCTAAGATAGACTTGTAACTTGCTTGATAAAAGCTAATGATTTAAAAGGTTTTCCAATCAATGATTGTATATAGTTTAATAAAATAGTTTCTGCATTAGTTAAATCAATACCTTTTACTTGAAATTTTTGCGGATTATCCCAATTTAAATTTAATAAATTATTGATAAATAACCTAAGCGAATCAGGATAATTACTAGGTTTATGCCCACTACATTCATCACAAAGCACACCGCCATGATAGGTATCAAAATAGCTATCTGTAGTAATCGGCACACCACAAAGTGAACAATTATTATAATGAAGTTGACAACCTGTATATTCAAATAGCTGATATGCACTAGCTAAAGCACAAATTCTAGGATTAAACTTCGTCATACAAGGCAATATCTTCAATAATTTTTGATAAATCTTCTCTTGTGGCTCATCTTCACTACATAATTCTTTCGTAAGTTCTGCGACAAAAGAAGCATAAGCCATTGCTGTTAAATCTTCATAAATAGCAGAAAAAAATCCTTTGTGCTCACATTGCCGAACAGTATCCATTTTTTCACCTTTTGTCAGCTGGATATCGAGCCATGAAAATGGTTGCATAGCAGAAGATAAAGGACTTTTTGGTCTACGACAACCATAGGCTGCAGCTATTATTTTTCCATATTCAGGAGATAAAAGGGTAACGATTTTATCAGCGTTACCCCAATTTTTTACTCCCAAAACCAATACTTCTGTGGAATAAATAGCCATATTAATTATTAGATTCCTTAGATTTAGTATTTTGTTCTTGTTGTTTTAATTTATTTTTATTATTTACTTCTTGAATTTTAGCTAAATCCTCTTTGATATTAGCCCCTGGCATAACTCCACCAGCAGTTAAAATATATTGGAAAGCATCTTCTACGGAAATATCTACATAAATAATATCTTTTTTCGGTACGAATACATTAAATCCTGAAGTCATATTCAAGCTCCAAGGTAAAAATACAGATTCATATTCTTCTTCTTTGCTTAAATATGGAGCAATTACATTTGAAGGTTTTGGCATTAAAAAGCCGATAGTTTTTACTCCTGGATGTGGATACGGAATCAATACTACTTGACTAAACATAGTTTTAGATTCAAATAGCATAGTAGAAACACGTTTTACACTGCTATAAATGAATTTTACTACAGGAATTTTATCCACAATAGTTTCAAAATAATTAATAATACGCTGTGATATCCATGTCCAAGTAGATGTTATCCATCCTGCAAGTAAGATAATTATAATTAGTAATGCTACCCCAGAACCTGGAATTTTAAGAGGTATATAGCTTTCTACAATACCTTCTACAATAGCAAACACAGTAGCAATTACAAAATAAGTTATAACAATAGGGACTAATACTATTAGCCCATTAATAAAATAATGTGATAATTTATTCATAGTGCATCTCTCTTTTAATCTTTAAAACCTAATTCACGAAGAACATTACTGCGGTCACGCCAATCTTTTTTGACTTTTACCCACAAATCTAAATAAACTCTAGAGCCAAGCATAATCTCTATATCTTTACGTGCAAGTGCCCCAATTTCTTTTAATAATGAACCGCGTTTACCAATAACGATACCTTTTTGAGAATCACGTTCTACATAGATAGTAGCACGAATATATACTTTTTCATCAGAACGTGTTTTCATTTCTTCAATATCTACAGCAATAGCATGAGGAATCTCATCACGAGTTAAATGAAGAACTTTTTCACGTATCATTTCAGCAGCAATCAATCTTTCTGGTTGGTCAGTAACTGTATCTGCTGGATAATACTGTGGCCCTTTTGGTAAATATTTATTTAATTCACCAAGTAAACTATCTAAATTTAATTTTTCTTTGGCAGAAATAGGTACTACACCTGCAAATTTATATTCTTTAGTGTATTTTTTGATAATCGGTAATACTTCTCGTTTATCAATTAAATCTAATTTATTTACGATTAAAATTACAGGCTTTCTAGTAGCTTGTAAACGTTCCATAATATAACGTTCACCGCCACCTAAATCTTCTGTAGCATCAACTACAAACAAAATAGCATCTACTTCTTTTAAAGTATCTTCTGCCGCTTTTACCATGTATTCACCTAATTTGTGTAATGGTTTATGAATACCTGGTGTATCTAAAAATATTACTTGTTCTGAATCGGTAGTCAATACACACATAATACGATTACGTGTGGTCTGTGGTTTATCTGACATAATGGCAATTTTTTGTCCAATAAGACTATTAATTAATGTAGATTTTCCTACATTAGGTCTACCGATAACTGCTACAAATCCTGATTTAAAATTATTGTTTTCCAAAAAATGAACTCCTTTTTACATATAAAATTCTATATTAATTATAATAAATTAAATATCTTCTCTACTAATACCAAGTTTTTCCATAACGAAATCTTCTTCTTTACGCATTTCTACGCGGTCAGCTTCTTCAATATGGTCATAACCTAATAAATGTAACATACCATGAACTGTCAAAAAAGCAATTTCACGACGAACACTATGACCATAATCTTTTGCCTGTTCTACTGCTTTTTCTACCGAAATAATAATATCTCCTAGCATATTAACAGGAATTTCACCTTCAATAATAGGTTCTTCACCTTCATTCAATGCAAAAGAGATTACATCTGTAGGTCTATCTACTTTACGATATTCACGATTAATTTCATGAATATGCTCATTATCTGTGAGTGTAATACTTACTTCAGCATTTTCTAAAGCATATAATTGCCCCACTTTAGTTACAGCCTCTTTTACTGTTTCACTTAAAATGCTATCAACTTCAAGTTCTTCTGGTAAATTACTTAAAATTATTTCCATAACAAAAAACTCCTATATAAAATATTTTATTTATTAAAATGTTTTTCTTTATGCTCAATAGGTGGATTTTGGGATTCATACGCATCATATGCTCTAATAATACGTGCTACCACATCATGACGAATAACGTCTCTGTCATCAAATTGAATTACAGAAATTCCCTCTAAACCGTCAAGAATTCTCGTAGCTTGCGTAAGACCAGAACTACTGCCTCGAGGAAGGTCAATTTGACTTAAATCTCCATTTACTACCATTTTTGAGCCAAAACCTAAACGAGTTAAAAACATCTTCATTTGTCGAGGTGTAGTATTTTGTGCTTCATCTAAGATAACAAAAGCTCTTTCTAAAGTACGTCCACGCATATAAGCAAGAGGTGCTATTTCAATAATATTACGAGCTAATAATTTTTGATAAGCTTCTAATCCTAATACATCTTGCAAAGCATCATATAATGGTCTTAAATATGGGTCAATTTTTTCTTGCATATCACCCGGCAAAAAGCCAAGACGTTCGCCAGCTTCTACAGCCGGACGCGTTAAAATTAATTTATCTACTTCATTATTGCGAAGTGCCAAAACTGCCATAACTACAGCAAGATACGTTTTACCTGTACCCGCAGGCCCAATACCAAAAGTGATACTATGACGACGAATCGCGTCAATATATATTTTTTGACCAATTGTCTTGGGACGAACACATTTTCCTCTTGAGGTAACAGTCAAAACATCAGTAAATAAGGATTTTAATGCATTAGATTGCCCTGCTTTTATAAGTTTAATACTATAGCGTACTTCATGCATAGTAAGTTTTGTACCTTGTCGATATAAAAGTAACAAAGCTTCAATTACTTGATTGGCAGCATTTACCTCGCCTTCTTCACCATTAATTGATAAATCAGTACCTCTACCAATGATACGACAAGCAAAACTGTCATTTAGCACACGTAAAAATTCATCATTTTCCCCAAGAATGCCCATAGTTTCTGTTCTATCTTGAAAAGGTATTTTTATTTCTGCAAAATTTGGCAAAAGTATTCGCCCTCCATTTATTTTGATAATATCGTTATTCATATTATAGCATAATAAAATTATACTGCTAATTTTTTTACAAAAATTTCTTATATAATTTGGGTGTTTACAAAAACGATTTTAATAGATATTATATAAGATATATAAATATTAATAATTGCACAAATTATTAATACAAAATCGGAGGTTAATTATGGGAAAAATTATTTTAACTGGTGATAGACCTACTGGTCGTTTACATATTGGTCATTACGTAGGTTCTTTACGTAGACGTGTAGAATTACAAAATTCTGGTGAATTTGACAAAATTTTCATTATGATTGCCGACACTCAAGCTCTTACTGATAATGCGGATAATCCTGAAAAAGTACGTCAAAATGTACTAGAAGTAGCACTTGACTATTTAGCTTGCGGTATTGACCCCAAAAAAGTTACTATTTTCGTACAATCTCAAATTCCACAACTTTGTGAGCTTACTTGTTATTATATGAATTTAGTTACAGTATCTCGTTTACAGCGAAATCCTACTGTAAAATCTGAAATTCAACTTCGTAATTTTGAAACAAGTATTCCTGTTGGCTTCTTAGCATATCCTGTAAGCCAAGCATCAGATATCACTGCATTCAAAGCTACAACTGTTCCTGTTGGTGAAGATCAAGAACCAATGATTGAACAAACAAGAGAAATTGTACGTCGTTTTAATATGCTTTATAATACTGAAACATTAGTTGAACCAGATATCTTACTTCCAGATAACAAAGCTTGCTTACGTCTTCCAGGCATTGACGGCAAAGCAAAAATGAGTAAATCTCTTGGTAACTGCATTTATTTATCTGATGAAGCTGATGTTATCAAACAAAAAGTAATGAGCATGTATACTGACCCTGACCATATTAAAGTTTCCGACCCAGGAAAAATCGAAGGCAATACAGTATTTACTTATTTAGATGCTTTCTGTAAACCAGAAGATTTCGCTAAATATTTACCTGATTATAAAAACTTAGATGAATTAAAAGCACATTATCAACGTGGTGGCTTAGGCGATGTAAAAGTTAAAAAATTCTTGAATGCTATTTTACAAGAAGAATTTGAACCAATTAGAAATCGTCGTAAAGAATATCAAAAAGATATTGCTTCTGTATATCAAATGTTAAAAGATGGCTCTGAAGAAGCTCGAAAAGTAGCACAACAAACATTACATGAAGTAAAAGATGCTATGAAAATCAATTATTTCGATGATGTAGAATTATTAAATCAACAAATTAATAAATACAAAGCTGAATAAAAACTAAATAAAAACTCTCTAACATAAAGCAATTTAAAAATTTTAAGCTTTAGGTTAGAGAGTTTTTTATTTTATTTAATTTGATTCAAAATAAATGGGTCTTTTATAGTTTTATCTTCAGCAAAAAATAATACTTTAGTTATAATTTCTGCGGTTTTCGGATCATCATCAACAAATGGCAAAAATAAACGACCACGATGTTGTGAAGGCACTACTGACAACGCTATTTGAGCCCCATTTATTTGATGTACATTACCACTACCTAAATGAATAGAATAATTTGCTAATTGACCTTTAACTATTGCAAAATTAGCATTAAATGATACATTCGTTAACTTAAATAATGGTAAAGTAAATTCTAAAATAGCTTGACGCATTTGGATAGTAGAATGACTAGTTTCAGGGTCAACGCCACCCACATGAGCTATACTTACTGCTAAATCAACATCACGCATAGTTTCCGAAAAAATAATATCGGGAATATCTTTTATCAACATTGGTTTAAATGTTTTGCGGTCATAAAATGTCACATACTCTAATGTAGGTGCTTCAATATCCGCCGGTGTAAACCAATCAGCAACAGCATAAATATTGGCTATGATATTTTCTTGATAATAAATTTTTTCTAGACCTTCATCATAATCAGCTAACCAATTACGATTTTTTAAAGTAGCATAGGCTTTTTGCGGTTGAATTTGGTGTCCTTCATAACGACGAGACTTAGTTAAATTAATTTCATCATCAATTTTTAAATATAATTCACGAAATACTTGTTTAAATGGTTGCTTTATTTGACGTGTAAATAAATCCTGTTGATAATCATGCCATACACCAGATTGATATAAATCTACTACATGAGCAATACGCACTTTTGCTGTATCTTCTAATGGGAACTTTTCTCCAAATATATCAATTAATGTATTATTAGCAAAATAGCCTATATTTTTTTCATGAATAAATACTATATTTTCCAATAATGGTTTTAATACTGGATTTTGCTGAAGCATAGTAAGTTCACTAGCCAAAAATACTGTAGAATTCTCCATAGCCTGCTCAAACATGATACGTGAACGACGATATTGGTCTGTAAATTCTATTTTGGCTTCTTTCAATATTAAATAATACGGCTCTTCTTTTAATTTTGTAGGTAATGATTTTAATTTTTTACCTTGTTTTTCACAAATTATAGAGCTTTTACCCAACTTATCAACAATTAAATATAATACATAATCTCCTACAGTTTTTGGCAAAAATAAAGTCTGTTGATTATGAATTAATCGTGTTTCCATATTTAACGTAAACCGAAAACTATCATCAAATCTCGCATTTCTAGCCAAGTTTTCTAAAGCTATTTTACAAGCCAAACCTTCGCTAGCACGACGCTGAACACCGAATTGTTTACTTTCTTTTAAAAATTGTTGAATAAATTTATATCGGTTAAGCATTTCTTTTTGTGCAGATTTCGTGATTTTGCCACTTTTTGATAAAGGAATCAATCCATATGCCATCAGTAATTCTTTATTACGCTTTTGAATAATCGTAGATTTTACCTCATCTGCATTCAACACGCCATTCACTGCATCAGCATATTTTCGTGCACGCGTATGCACATTACCTTCAGCGATATATTTTGCTGCATCATATAATAAAGCAAAATGTTTCGCGCCAAGTTGTTTATAACAAGATTTAAACCAATCCAAATCAAAAGCACCATCACGTAAATTCTCTATCGAAATAGGTGTATATTTAGCAAATGTTACAGCTAATTTTTTATCTGCCTCACGCATATGTGCTAAGAAATAATAACAACCACTAATGAATCCTTTCCATTTTAAAATTTTATCAACTATCGGTATCCATATAGGATTTAACATACAAGCTTCAACTAAACGATTTGCTGAAATATCTTTATCTTTTAGATATTTTTTCAAATCTTTCGCTGTTTCATCTACTCGCGGTTCACAAATACTTAATAAATACGAAAAAATACTTTCACGATTGGTAACTTCCGACCATAAATAAGTAGTGTTTTTTAATTTACTTTTTCCTAAGGATAATAAAATATCTACAAAATATTTAGTCCCACGAATACATTTTAGGCTATTAATTACTTTAGTATATTTTGTTGGCAAATCACCGCGAGTTAACTCTATTGATAAAATTTGCTCTATAACTATATCTGCAAAATTTTGGGCGAATTTCCATAAATCTTGATGCATACTTTGTTTTGCTACAGAAAAATCCATTAAAGCTAATGTAGTAAATTTTTCTTCATATAGCGACGAAAGTTGTTGTAGTTTAGATTCTAAATAGCCATTATTTCGTTGAAAAATATCAATATATAATTCATCTATAGCTATCATATTTAAATAGTTTGCACGTAAAAAATTATAAATCGGTAAATAAATTTCATATTTATATTGCGTATACAAATTATATAACAAACTAAAGCTATCACGAAATTCATCATCATTTTCATAATTTGCTAATAATGGATTCAAAATAAAAGTCCGTCCTACTAAATCTTGATGATAACTATATGAATCTAAAAAATTATTACTTAAATGCGTTTTTTTATCTTTTTTCACCGATTGAGCCAAATCAAAAGTAGCTAAATGACGCAAAGCCCAAAATTTAGCAACTGCAAAACAATATGTTTTCGGTACATAATATTCATAAAGATTTTTTATAATAGTAACTAATATCGGTAATCGCTCAAGATTTTGAAGTTTTTCTATATGTTCTTTAGCATATAATCGATATCTATCATTACCACTACCACTATCATTAAAAATAGAATTTATCGTTTGGGCAAAATATAATTTTTCTAATTTGTGGTGTAGACAAATATACAAATACATTTGATACAAAATCTCTGGTGTTTTTATATATTTTTGATAAAATTCTTGCCATAATTGAGGGTAAGGATATTTGTATAAAGAGATTTTTTCGTCCCATGTCACTACCGCAAATCCATTATCTAATAATTGTTCATCACCATAAGCAGGTTGATAGGCAAACATTTTATGACTTTCATAAAAATTAGCTAAATCTATTATTTTTTGATGTATTTCATCTACTGAAAGTACATATATTTTCGCAAAACTCAATTCATTATGGATAGTATCCAAAGATAAATTCGTAACTAAAGTAGTATTATAATCTAAATTATTAGTAGTAGGATTATTCGTAAAATCCTCATGAATTTGTGCAATCAGTATTTGTTCATTAGCTGTTGGTTTTGCTAATAACTCTGTATACATTTTTCCCTGCTCAAATAAAGCTTTTAACCTAGAATTTTTTTGTATTTGCAATAAAATATCTAACCCTGCCAAACGCAGTAATTGCTGTTTATTACTTAATAACATTTGAATACTAGCTAATAGTTGAGTATTCGTCTGTTTCAAAAGTAATTTGATAATATTTTGACGTAAATCACTATATTTATATTTTAATAAACTCATTAAAAATTCATATTCTTCTTTAGTCAAAACTAATTTATTAATAATTTTATAACATTCTTGGCGAACATCTACACTTTTATCTTTAAGTAATTGAAATAAAAATTCACGTTGTATAGCAGTTTGTGGTGAATTATATAATCTTTTTAAATATGAATAACGTTCAAAACTATCAAGTTTAGGATATTCTATACAAAAATCATCTAATAATTCTTGACTATTTAAATACTTCGCAATATCCGCCATTTCTTTCACAATAGTACTCAAAGATAATTTTTCTATATGCCAAGGAAATATACATGGCGAATAAATTTTTTCTTTAGGTAATTTTTGCACAAGTATTTTTAAGCTATAATAATATTTTGTTAATTGCTCGGTTGTAAAATTTTGTTTTATATACGATATAGTTTCCAATTGACTAAAATTACAATGAAATAACGTAGCAATTAATTGGCAATCTTGTTCGGTTAATTGTGCTTTAGTAATTAATTCATATCGTAATTTAAAAATTAACTCTTGGTCATTACTGGCATTAAGAAAATAAGCTGCTACCAATTGTTGATGTTTTTTACCATGGTTAAATAAATCTAAAACAAACGGTATTGTAGTGTCTACATCATAAAAAGCATACGACCATAAAGCGATATAGACTTCTATAGGATTTTGAGAGGTTAAAGCTTCATGTCGTTTATTTTCATTGGTTAAAAAATCCGTGAATAAATTCAATTCTTGTTTACTGATTTTATCTGAATTATCCATATCAATAAGACTTGTCCATGTCGCAATAGCTCTTTTTATTGAAGAATATCGTAGCATATTATTTTCTTTAATAATATTTAATAAATACAAAAAAGCTTCTTTAGATCCATTATCCATATTTTCTGTAATTGCTTGTCGTAGACCTTCTTGCAATCTACCTGCCAATAACAAATCACCTAAAAGTTTATGCAAATATAGATTATGACTTTTTACGATAGCATTGATTAAATTATATGATAAAAATGCTGTTTGATTATCCCCTAAAATAATATCTTCAATAAATTTAATTAATAAAGTATTATTCGCATCAATTTCAGCTGTTAATGTATAAATGCTACTAGATTGAATATATATATAATCTTCTTTGGCAAAATCAGTATCTTTCTTTTTTTGTCTAGATAACTTCAATTTATCAATTGGTGTTAATTTCGTTTGACTATAAATGATAAAGTCATCTAATACCTCGAAAATACGATGAAGATACAAATTTAATTTATGACTACGCAAAGTACGACGATACCAACCTATTTGATAAGGATAATCTAAAAGATTATCTAATGCTTGAAAAAATAATTTTGCCTTTGCTTTTCCCAATAATGTCTCTATAATCATTTTTTCATCAAAAGATAAATATGTTGATAGTGGCTCTTTAATAATCATCGGAAAAACATTTTGCCAATGTTGCCATAAAGGATGTTTCATCTCAATTTTTTTATCAGATGAATTATTATAATAACTATATAATGGTTCTTCTTTTAATTGTAATTCAGCTAAATAAATATCAAATATTTCTTGTTGAGTCGGAGATAGGATATGCTTTAAATTTGTAAACTGTTTAATTTTATACTGTTTATAATCTTTATCATAGTGAAACCAAGCAGTTAAATACATAAGAAGTCTCCTTCCAAAAATAAATTAATATATTACCAAATTCTTCCAGCTAACATAACCAAACGAATAAATGTAAGATAATCACCTTCTTGAATATTTATATTTTCATCTAATGAAGATAATTCATTGTCATTTAAAAAGATACGAAACAAACCATCATTAAATGCCGAAAATACATTTTCTAAAGCTATATTAATATCTTGATGTTGCTTACGATAATCTAAATTAAAGTTTATTTTCCCCGTAAGTGCTTGTTTATCAATTTCTTGTGTAGATAAATACTTTATTAAATCAAAATTTAAATCTTCTATATCACCTGCAAGACGTTGATTAAATTGATTTACTTGGAAAATAACTATTTCACTAAGTAAATCTCGAACAATAGATATTTGTTTAGAAATAATGAATGGTTGCGATACTACTTGGGGTCTTCTTTTGCCTAATTGTTTTACTTGAATATAAATTTGCACAAAATCCCTCTTTTCTAACTTTTAAATTTAAAATATCTAAATATAATTAATAAAAAATTAACAGAAAAATGAAATGATTTGTTATTAATTAAAATTTCTTAATATATAATTCGTTGCTTATAAAAAATTTTCCTTTATTACAAATCTTAAAAATGGGTACAAAAAAGCACCTTCTTAGGTGCTTAACTAATAAATTTATGTTGTTACTCAACTCCAATCTGGTAACAGAGAGGAGGTGCATATAATGAATTTCACTGATATTGTTGTGCTTATTATGGTAAATGTAATCTCTTACTTCATTTACAAATGGATAGATAAGCACTTTTTTGAGTAACTATCCTAACGCTCCAGCATTAGCGTAATAATGTAAAAACCCTTAGGAACTACCACTTCCTAAGGGTTTTGTGCATTATAATGAACTTCACTGTTTCTATACTTAGTATAGCATATCTTGTGATTTTTGCAATATAAAACACAAAACCCTTTTATAAATACGTCATAAGCAATAATCTTTTTCTAGATCCACAAAATATTCTTTGCTTCGTGCTTGTATAGAAGTGCCGTCATAGGCTGGGAAATCTACAACCGCCACATCATAAATTTTATCAAAAGCCGTTATTGTACGTGTATAAATCTTATTTTCCTTATCAGCTTCAGTTCGTTCGCTTTTTACGGTAAAAGCAAAACTCATTTTATTTAAATCACCGCGTTTAATAAGTTTATATACATCTGTACCATTATTGGTATCAATTATATCAGCACTAATTCTAAGACCTATATCATCTGTATTCATGGTAAGTGTATTATTATTTGCTCTAGCAAGTATCATCGCTATATCACCATGATTATATTTAAATACAGTATCTTTCATATCGGCACCAACAAAAGCATTACGGTCTATTACTTCCATATATTTCCAACCACTATATTCGCTTTGCCAGATTAGCGTTCTTTGATTGAAAACTGCTGCATATCCTTCTACAAGTTGCTTATTTTCATCATCATTATTTGTTGGCTCCAGTAGTGCCATTCTCATTTCCATTTTCCCCATTATCTTCACCACCTTTCAATGAATTATCATTATTACCTGTTTGATATAAACTTTGGTCCTTAGCTTTTACAAAGATTAAACTGATAAGACGTTCATCACCACCTTCAATACCAGCATAACCAAAGATTTCACGAATTTCATTGATTGTAAGTCCGCCAGTAGGAATAAGTGCTTCACAGATTTTAATTTTAGATGCTACAGACATAAAGTTTAATCTATTACTTTCTAATATTATTTCATTACCAAAGCCTCTTTCTCGTCTTGTAAATAACTTATCCGTCATTTCTTGAGCTAATTTTATAGCTACGGGCTCAAGTACCGACTCATAAAAGGCTATATATTCATCTTCTGTATATTTACCCATGATAATATTTTCATTTAATCCAAAATGTTTATAGATACAATCTCTAGCATAACTCATTTGCTGACTATTGAAAGTAGTTACATTCGTTGTTATTTGATGAAATTCAGCTTTATTATCTAAGCTTGCTATTCCAGAAGGATTATTACTAGCATATGTTTGTACAAAATCATCATGTGCTTTTTTCATATCATCTGGTCGTACTGTAGATAACCACCTGTTATTTCATCCCATTGTATATAAACAAAAGCATTATTATAGGTAAAATACTGTGCAACAAATTTTTCTAAAAATTCACTAGCAGTCATCATCGGATTAGGATACGAACTTAATAAATAATTCAACCTATCATTAGGTACATTTTTTATTTTTCCATTATCCTTAATTACATGTTTTGGTCGCATTTTTCCAAAATGCCTTGCAATAGTATCTATACAATCTCGTACTGTAGCGTCATCATAAGCATTTCCTGAAAAAGGTGTATACATATTTGTATAACCATTTAATAATTTTAAAGCTGTAACATCTTTATATTCTTTTTGATTACCAAAGATTTTGCTAAATAAACTTCTAAATTGCAATGTCTCACCACCTTTTAAATAATATTCATATAGTCATCTTTATTTCTCTCATATACTACATATGCATCAAGTAGACTTGCAAAACCATCAATGCGTTGTCTTGGATTTTGTAATTTACATGGCTGAATATTTCCATTTTTATCCATATCTAAACTAACATTTGCCATACACCATTTAAGCACAGGATTATTATTATAATTTATAAGTTTAGCTTCTAAATCTGCCCCTAATGCTTTCATTGGACCAGATAAAGTTTTCTTTCCTTGGATTACTGGCTCCATAGTCGGCTCGCCAAAAGTATTTATCATATCCTGAACAAAATATTTTGCAGACCAACTATCATAGCCACATTTAAACAAGTACACATCTTTTTCATTTTGTATTTCTTCAAACCACTCAACAATTAAGCGATAATCGATGCTATTACCAGGACTTACTCTTACAAATCCACGTTTTAACCAAATATCATAAGGCACTTTGTCCTCGTGCACTCGTTTTTCCAATAATTCTTCAGGTATCCAATACATCTGCTCTACATAAAAACGGTTTTCATCTTCTAGCGTTTTAAAAAGCATAGTAGCACAAGTTAAATCAGTTGTAGCAGATAAGTCTATACCGCCAATGCCATATCTAGGTTTTAAAATTTCTATATCAAATGTTGCTTCATTATTTAACTGTTCAAAAGTCAAAAAAGCTTCTGTAGCAGTTTCTCGCACATTAAAATCTTTACATAATAAAATTTTAACATAATGAGGATTAGCCTTTGCACGATTTACTTTATCTTCAAGCTGTTCACGGCTTTTGATTGTTCCAAGTGCAGGATTAGCCTTTGCCCAATATTTAGGATTAGTCCATTCACTTCTTTTATCTAATTCATAGATTACTGGCAAAATTGTATCTACTTTATAGCCTTCTTCATTATCGAAATCAGTAATAATGTTGGTAGCTTCTTCATACTTTAAGTCAAAAATACCTTCACGTACTGTACCAGCTGTAGATGTAATAATAGATAATGGTTGTTCACGTGCAGTCATACCATCAATTACTACATCATAAAGATTTTTGTCCTTGATAGCATGTAACTCATCGATTAGTGCACCATGAACATTAAGACCATCTAAGCTATCACTATCACTTGCCAGTGCCTTAAATGTTCCATCATTAAAATTACACTGTATTTCAGACACTAATGATTTAGAGCGTTTAGCTAATGATGGTGATTTTTTTACCATTCTTTTAGATTCTAACCATATTATTTTTGCTTGGTCTCTTTTTGTCGCTACACTATAAATTTCAGGACCTGCTTCACCATCAGCAAATAACAAATAAAGACTTATTCCACTGGATAATGTAGACTTACCATTTTTACGAGCTACGATTAAAATTAATTCTCGATATTGTCTAAGTCCTGTATTTTTATCTACAAAACCAAACAGTGCCGAAAGTATAGCTTTTTGCCACACTTCCAATATAACAGGCTTACCAGCCCATTTACCTTAATACTCCATAGCGTGATGAACAGCTGGACATGCTCCAAATTCTTCTACTATTTTTTATTTTCACATTTGCCAGTACATAGCTGTACTTTCATTTCTATACATAAGTCATTATATTGAGGTTTTACAAAAGGACATGGTTTTTCCATTAAACTACATATCCATATTGTTCCATCAAGCCATGTATATTCACACATAGTATCACCTATTCTTTTATAAAGATTTTCATATCTTCTACTTTTTTACCATTTACCATATCTAAAAAATTAACAGCACCATTAAATTTGATTTTAAAGTTATTTAGATATTCTTTCGTAAAATATTTTCTATCCCATTGTTCTCTACATAACCGCCAAAGTGCATATGGTATAAAATAAAAATCATTTAATAGAACTAGGATTTTCTTTCCATGTTTTAGCATTTACGATGCGTTTTTTTACTATAGGCATAGCAAGATTAAGTGAAGCACAGAAACCCTTTTTATGAATTCTATCTTTGCGATAATATGTTTATTGACTATTTTTAATTAAATAATCTGCTATTCTCTTGTAATCCACATAACCATATTCATTTGTATATAAATGTTGAAAATGCATCCCGCCATTAGAAATTTTTCGCCAAAGTTCAGCAATGATAGCTGTATCGAAACGATTTATTACCATATGAAAATGAACCATACCTCGTTTTGTTCTTCCAGCAGTATAAATATATTTAAGTTCCATACCTGCTTTTTTATACGCTCTACGAAGGTTAACTAATAATAAACTTATATCCGCTTTTGCTTTTTGTGGTTCAATAGCTTGTCTTGCCGGATAATTTAATGTAACCCATAAATCATTCTTATCGAAATTCTCTGCTATTTTCCATCCACAGATATGGCTTGCCTTTTGGTCTTGATATTTTAATTGATTTATTGGAGTCTTCCCCTGTACTGGAGCATTATATATTTTCTTCCCCAATTTTCCTGAATAATATTTATATACCTCTATGTTATTTTTCATATATACTTTCATCTGTACATAAGACATAAAATCACCACATTGTTTTATTATTTTTGTTCATCTAAATAATACTTTTAACAATCCCTACATACGCCTTTGTAGACGCTTAAAAAATTGACTTTATGCCACATAAAAGGTATACTTTGATTAGCGAATTTGTATTTTTTATATGGCTTTTTATTTTATCTACTTTGTTTAGTTCAAAGTAGATTTTTTTATGTATAAGAATATGAGTACCCGATATTGGGTACTCATTTTTATTTCTCGTATTTACTCGCATTTTCTCGTAGCAACTAGAATTTTCTTGAATTTCCTCGTACTAAGTCGTATTTTCTCGCATTTACTCGTTAGTAATTTATTTCAAAGTATGGTAAAATATAAACATAAAGTTAATATTTATGTTCTTGAGAATTAGTTGATATGGCAGTATCGACTAATTCTTTTTTTATAACTATTTTTTGCCCTACTTGAAGATAATCTTTTATATGAGGATTATCTTTTTTTATTTCATAAATAAATTCTTGAATATTGTCTTCATCAGAACAATATTGACTTGCTATCCGCCAAAGATTATCACCTTTTTGGACTATATATATGTTCTCTGTTGGCGGTGCTTTTGTATTATCTATTGCACCAATACTCAATACAGCTATACCGCCAACAACAAGACCAGCAAAAATCCTATGATATCTAAACCATTTCATAAATATCACCTCTATTAAGAATTCAACATTGATTGATATAGTTATTCAAATCCTCTGGATAGATGCGAATTGAACTTCGTATATGACGAGCTTTTAATATTCCATCTTTTATAGCTTTATAAATAGTTTGCCTATCTACATTTAACTGTTCCGCTACTTGCTGGACTGTATAAGGTTTTTGTTTCTCTATTTTCAAAGCTTCTATTTCTTTGCGTTCATTATAGTTTCTATCAAGAATTTTCAAGAAATTTTCCTGTGCAGTAAGTGTTGTTCTTAAACTCTCAATAGATGAAACTATATTTTTGCGAGTAAGCTCATATTCCAGCTTCCAATCCATAATATTCCTCCTAAAAAAATAGCAGTTTAACCTTCCCACTGCTAAGGTCTGTAAGTGTGTGTAATATAAGCATTTACTTATAATAGATTTTTTGTTACAATATTTTCAGGTTGATTTAGAGCTGACTTGCTTTTGCAGGTCAGCTCTTTTTGTTTTTTGAAAACAATAAGGCAATGGTGCTTTTCATCAGCGGTTTCAGACCATGCTCTTTTATCTTGATGAAGATATTTCTTTCTTGCTCATCAATTTTGTTATCTTGACCAATTCTGATAAGCTTTGGCAAAAACTCATTTTGCATAGTTTCAATACTGCTGAAGTTACATAAAATATTTTGTGATAAACATTTATCATCTAATTTCGATAACCATAGCCTGCCACAAGCATTATCTTGGGTCCAACAATAGATGATAGCAGGGCAATTATATATTTGTGCCATCTTAACCGCCAAAGTATCATCTACAGCAGTTTTTCCACTTTCATAATCAGATAAACTACGTTCACTAACATTCAGTAATCTAGCTGATTTTATCTTAGATAAACCTGCATTTAATCTACATTCTTTAATAAAAACATGGAAATAAGTCTGCATATATCTCACCTCCTTTCAAAGTATGATAATGTTAAATAAAACTATAACAATAAAACATTATTTTTGTTCTCGTATTGTGAACCAAGTAGGCAAAAAAATATCCTCAATTTTCATATTTAAAATCTTAGCTATATCCTTTGCTTTATCTATAGGAATTTTTCTATTGCTATTTTCATATTGATTATACGTAGATATTCCTATCTTTAATTGGTCTGCCATGTAACGTTGACTAAAACCTCTTTCTTTTCTTATTTTTTTCAAATTCACTATTTTTCATCCCCTCTGTTCTCGTTTAGCAAACCTCATATTTTGATTATAAGTTCTCATTTTGAAAAAGTCAATATCAAAACGAAAATAATATCACATTTTGTGAAAATAATATTCTCACTTAGTGAATTATGATAATATTATTTAAAGGAGTGAAATATATGCTCGGTAAAAAAATTCGTGAATTAAGAGAAGAAAATAATATTACTCAACAGGATTTAGCTAAATATTTAAAAGTAGCAAAATCAACCTTATCACAATATGAAACAGGTTCACGTATTCCTAATGATGATATAAAAAAAGCAATTGCTCTAAAATTTAATGTTTCAATAGATTATTTATTAGGATTAACAAATATTCCTAATACTATAGATGATTATATACAAAAGTCTAATACTAATTCATATCATATAAATGATGATGAACAAACACTTATAAAGAAATATCGGCAATTAAAAGCTGAAGATAAACAAATCATAGATACTATGTTAGAACGTTTTGTACCTACAAAAGAACCTAAGTCAGACGAAAAGGCAATCTAATAATCACCAGTGATGACTTTTGGAAAAGAAAATAACTTAAAAGAGAAATGATTATGAAACGATTAAAAGAATTACGAGAACAAAAAAATCTTACACAAGCTCAATTAAGTAAATTTTTAAATATATCAGCTAGCACTATTGGAATGTATGAACAAGGCAGACGTTTTCCTGATGAAAATTTATTAAAACATATATCACAATATTTTAATGTTTCAATAGATTATTTATTAGGATTAACAAATATTCCTAATACTATAG